>JAGASC010000319.1 GCA_017621905.1 Roseburia sp. | reverse complement strand
CCAGGCGCAATCAGAATAGGTCTGCTCATAATCATTCTGATCCAGCACTACCGGAACAACGGATGAAAGCATGTTTGCTGTTTCTTCGTCGCTGCGCTCTCTGGGCAAAATAAGTGCTTCCGGGAAGTTGTCCATCATGTCTGCGTGCTTATTGATAATCGTGTTAAACAACCAGGCTGACGCCGGTTCCACGCGCTCCCTGTTTTTATCCTTTCGCATTACCTCCCAGTGTTGCATTTTGAACCATTCTTCGTTTTCCACGATTCTCGCTTCCAGATTTGCTTTGCAGTTTTTATACTTCTGCAATATCTCCATCGCTTCTTTGACTTCTTTATCGCCGATAATGGTTAACTGGTCGATCTGGACATCTGTCCCGTTCGCCTCCCCATATGGGGACATTTCCGGATCATGCTGCTTATTCTGCGCTTCTTGGGCGACAATCCTTTCGTGATTCCGCATTGCCTGCATCTCTTGAAGCATCTGCATATTCTCTGGCGTAATTCCGCCTGAATGATCTGTCTGTTGTTGCACCGGTGCAACTGGTCTTTTTTTCCTGTTTGCCATAATCTCCTCCTAAATCCTGTAAAATTTCTGTGCTTTTGGTTTGATGTTCATATCAAGCGGATCATCCAGCGATATCTTTTGCAGCACATTTTGTCTCGGTGTGATTGGGTGCTCCATGAGCACATACCGGCACTCATCATAAATATGATCTTCCATGTCTGTGTCGATATCCTCTGGTTTCGATTCGCTGTATATGAGGTTCGGTATTGTACGGATGAAGTTTTTATTTGTGTTAAATACCTGAAACATGCAGTCTCCGTCTTTATCAAAAGCGAATCTATAATGGTACTGCATCTTGCCCGGAATACGTGTATTATCGCCCGGATTCCAGTAGGTAAAGTTTGGACTTCTTGCCATCATTGTGGCAATGGATTCGCCCCTGGATTCGTCGTATATGGACGGGTCCGCAATACCTATGATCTGCTTGTCTTTTAGCAGCGGGTCGCTCTGCTCCAGTTCCCGGATATTTCTGGCTATCTCAATCGGGTTAATACACAAGCCCTCATTTGGTGTACCGGTGCATCCATAATATTCTTTGATTCGGTATATCTTTCCCTTCTCATCGATGGCATACCATCCCACAGAAAATGGTTTTGCAAAGCCAAAGTCAAAGCCGCGGTATATCTTCCAGTGCTTCGGAATTTGAAATGGATTAATTACATGCGTCCACAAACCATCGTCATAGTGTGCAGGATCATCCCTCCACTCTCTGAATACCTGTCCTGAAAAGCTGTCCCAATTTCCGTATAGTAATGCCTCTCGTTCTGCTTCCGGTAGTCCTGCAAGATTCGTGAGATAATTGGGATCATTTTCCAACAACTTTTTATTGTCAAATACCGTGGCAGCTATATAGATTCTTGACCTTTCCCTCAAAAGCTGTGCTCCATCCGGTGTCCTAATCGTAACTTTTTCTTTCAGCACAGTCCCTGGCGGTGCCGGTGAAATAAATCTGTCTTTTACCCACTGCATTCCCTTTCCACCGGGATTCGCTGTTGATCTAATGTATACGCGAGTTCCAGGGCCCACAGGACGATTTCTTGATATCATCCATTGATACTGCGTATACGAAAAATGCGTCAATTCGTCGAACCCAACAAAATCATACGCTTTGCCTTGATAATTATACTTATCGTCCTCATGTTCCATATATCCGAAAAATATCTTGGCTCCAGATTTGAATTTCCAGACCATTTCATTTACATTGTATCTGGCACCAGGAAATGCATATGGATATATCTCCTGCGACCTTGATATAAGACCTTCCAGCTGTTTTGTTGTATCTCGAAATATTATTCCACGGTAATTTGGAATATGTACCTGCCGTAAAGCCTCATTAAGTAACGCATCTGACTTTCCGCCTCCGGCTGCACCGCCATATAATGCCTCATATTCCGGCCGTTCCATGAATTTAATCTGTTTCGGTTGCGGCGTCCACAATACATTCATTTGTTTCTTCCACCTCCAATACCGGCGCAAGCATTACTACACCATGCCGCTCCTTTTCCTCTTCGTCCTGTGATTCCTGGTTTTTCAACAAATTCATCTGCATTCTTGTGTATTCATTCTTCAGTCTGGAATCCGGGTTGCATTCAAAGTATTTTCCAAGCCACTCCATGGCTTTCATTCTGTCATTTATCTTCACTTCCAATCCATACTTCGTCTCTTTCAGCTGGCTTACAAGTGTACCATCAAAGTCTTTCTTCACTTCAATTCCCGTTCCATCTTCGTTGATATCGGCAAATTCTCGCATGTCTGCAAAAGCAATATCCATGTATTTCTGTACCAGATCTTCTGGCTCGAACAACATGATGGAGGCCCGCTGTGCTTTTAGGTCTTTGATAAACCTCTTTATCTTATCTTTTTTTAATAATCTGTTTGCCCCTACTGCTGCCGATGCGTAATCTACACCATATGCCTTCATGTAAGACTTCGTTGCATTGAATGATTTCACATAAAACACGCAAAATTGTTGCATTTTTTCATTCAATTCCTCATCTTCTGGCAGCTCATTTTCATCCTGCGCAAGCACACTTTTTCTTTCAGATTTTTGTGTGCGCACTTTTTCATTTTTTGTGCGCACACTTTTTGATTCACTTTTCTTGCCTCCACGAATCCATCCGTAACGGGTTTTCCATGACTTTACTGTGTCCAGTGATACGCCGTATTTTTCTGCAATTTCCTTGTATTTCATCCCGTTGATATAGTCTTTTTCGGCCTGCTCATAGTTCTTTTCCAACGTATCACCATCCCTTCTGCTGCCTCTTCTTCATTCTAGCCATTTCTTTCTCGGATTTCCCCCCTACTTACGCAAAAAGCACCGGAGTAAATCCGGCACCTCTCTTTCATTGGTCATATTCAT
>JAGASC010000318.1 GCA_017621905.1 Roseburia sp. | reverse complement strand
GAAATTATTTCAAACTCATTCCCGCATACTCTTCCTATATTCAGTTCGCGAAATTCCGGCATAAACTTATAAATCGGTGTATCCAGCTCCAATTTCCCCTGTTCTACCAGAATCAGCGCAGCAACTGCTGTAACCGGCTTTGTCATGGATGCCAGACGAAAGATTGTGTCTTCTGATACCTTTATCCCAATTCTTTCATCTCCGAAACAGCCCTGATAAATTGTCTCTCCATTCTGTGTTACCACTGCTGACATACCGCCTACTCTTCCGCTTTGAATATCTGCCCGAGCGTTCTCTTCGATTCTTTCTTTCAGAATTTTTTCATTTAACTTTTTCATTTACTTCACCTTCCATACCTAATGTGAGCAGGAAAATCCCTCACATATATTTTTTTACCAGCTACACACCACATGCAACATGACTTCCAAAACTGTTATAACCACTTGCCATCAATTTCTGCATAAATGTAAGATATCCCGTTGCATAGCGTTTTTGCATAATTGCTCCGTCACAAGCTTCTGTGTCCCCATAAATCTCGACCTTTGTAGACTCCTTTGCAATCAACATCATCTGTTCACCTGGTACAGACAGTATTTTGCCCATACGTACATTGTAGAGCTCTCCTGTCGGTAATGTTGCAATTACTTCGCCAAATCGATTCAAGATAGAACCTGCCATAGCGCCGGCAGTCACTAAAAACTCATGATACCCGTCACCATCCAGATCAAGCGGAATCACATCTGTCCCTCTGCATGGAAGTTTAAAATCCACCGGTTCTCCGGTCAATGCATCAAAATAAAAGATTCCGTCTTCCACATGATTAAACCCACTGTCATCCGGCACAAAACGATTACGCATGGTCATAAATATCTTTTTATGGCCATCTAACACATTTGCTCCCCATGCGTCATGCATATGTCCATAGTCAATCTGCGCCCACGCAACTTCTCCATTACTCTTAAAGGAATATACACGTTTCTGATCCTTCGGACCCTCATCCTCGCGACAAGTAAAAACATACCATTTCCCAGTCTCATAGTCCTGATAAGGAATGATGCCATCAGAATGTCCATTGAAATCCGGTGCATAATTAATTACTTCATGTCCATCATCCAGAGACAATAATCTTTCTCCCCAGAACAGTTCATCCACACCATCTTCATTGATATCTATCACCGGTGTCACATGGCTTGCACGAGGACCTGGTGCTGAAGCAGGAATCTCTATCGCCCAACGTTTTTCCATATCATTGTTCCACCCCTGTAGATACATATTAGAATATGTGCCCTGTGCTGTTACCAATACCGGTTTTCCATGTGCATAACCTGCAACTATATAAAACCGATAGCTTAACGACATACGTTCATGAAATGTTGTATCCGGCCACTTCCATACACATGTTGTTTCTCCGGTCAATGCGTCCAGGCGCTCAAGCTTACGATGTAAGAAAGAAAACGGAGCACCTGTATTATTCACAAAATAAATTTCATCCTGCCCGTCCTCATCCATATCAAAGGCCACTACCGGCACAAACCAAGGTCCCGGCAGAACGCCATCCGGAAGCTGTTTATCCCATATTTTTCGTCCGTCTAATTCAAACAATGCCATATGCACTGGTTGAATGCCTTTAAACTGAAACAATTCTTCACCGGGATCCACGGCGATTCCCGCTGAATACAGAAAAAGTATTGCCTCTCTGTCTTTTAAAGTTACATTTGATGACCGCAACATATGCGGAACTACCCCTAAGTCAAATGACGCTAAACATTTTAATTCCATAATCAAGCCTCCTCCAAAAATTTATTATCACCTCTTGCTGCTTCTGTCAGCAAAAGCAATGCCATACTCTGTCCATAAGGCTGCGGACTTATTGGTATCTCCCGGTAATAATCAAGCGTATTACCCACACAGGTTCCTGCCGACACCCTCTGTAAAATTCCATCCTCATCGATACACGCTTCAATCGCATTGACACCTTTCATCGCTACATATCCATAGCGTGGTTCAATCCACCCCTGACGCGCTGCTTTGAGAAGACCATAACTGATTCCGGCTGTAGCAGATGCCTCCGCATAACTTGACTCTGGCTGATTTAGCAGTGTATGCCACATACCGTCCGCATCCTGATATTTCTCGAATGCCTCTGCCTGACGCAAAAGTGTGGTAAGCAGAAACTCACGTACCCCCTTCGGGATATCAGTAATCTCCATATAATCCACTAAACCTGCCGTATACCATGCATTTCCGCGTCCCCATAAGGCACCGCCAAAATGATTGTTTTCTTCAAATGTCCAGCCGTGGCAGAACAGCCCTGTAGCCTGATTGGTCAGATACTTTATATGTACCAAAAATTGGCGAATGCTCTCCT
>JAGASC010000317.1 GCA_017621905.1 Roseburia sp. | reverse complement strand
GAGTATCATATTCGTCCAGCAAAATGATTACTTTTTTCCCATAATAACGATAAAGATAATTTGACAATGCTTTTATAGAAAAAGATGCTTCGTAATCTTCCATATTTGCAGAAACCCTTTGAAAGTCCTCTTTTTCTCTTTCACTTAGAAGATTACCTTCCAGCAGGAAATCATACTTTTTGTATAGCGTCTGGATAATCAGGCATATTTTTTTTCGCGCCTGATCAAAGGAGTCCTCTTTCACGTCTGAAAAACTCAGTACTATGACCGGGTAGGTTCCCTGTATTTCACGATAGCTCTGTTCCTGCCAGATATCGAGACCTTCAAATAAATCTCCGCGGCCTGCATATTGCACAGAAAAAAACTGCTCCACCATGCTCATAGTCAGGGTTTTTCCGAAACGGCGCGGACGGGTAATCAGGGTTACAGAATCACCGCTTTCCCACCATTCCCTGATAAACGCTGTTTTGTCTACATAAAAATAATTATTCTCTATGATTTCATTATAATTTTGTACACCAATGGCCACATTTCTTCCCATAAGAGCACCTCCTAATTAAAAAAATCCGCTATACCAAGTGCTTTTTCTTAGTATAACGGATTTTTTGTGAAAATACAACAATTCTTCTTGCTTCGTGTTTGTTTCTGTGAACCCTTGTTGTAACAGTTCCGATACCTTCACTGTTACAGTACGCTTCATCAAAAAAAGGAAAGCGGTGACTTCTCCCTTAGTAAAAGTATTGTCTCATTTGTTCATCTTCACATTAACATTCTGGTGAACTACTCGGCAATGAATTACCGAGCATCTATATGCCGCGCCTTCCGGCGCTACCATAACGGGCGGTCCATGCGCCCACTACTGCTAGTCCTGTCGGACTTACACAGATACTTTTACCGGGCTATTAAGCTCTTTTACCTCCGGGAACGGAAATCTTTTTTCCTGCAGGTACAAACGCAGGATATTATATGCTCCTACACAATCTGCATTATATATCTGCTTTCCATCCATATATAAGCCGCGACTCTTCCGGTTCCCTTTCTGTGCACAGTGCTTATCCACTTTCTCACTGTGTGGACTGCACTGACTGCTATAACTTTCTTTCTGACAGATCAGACGGATTCCATATCTCCTTAGCTTGTATTCCAGCTTCTGGATGAGCTGTGCATACGGCAGTGCATGTAACTGTTGGTTCAACCGCCCGATATTTTTGTCTTTCCGGATTCCCTTGATGTCTCCTATTACTACTGTTGCGATTCCTTCCTGATGGCAGTAGTCTGCCACATATCGTGTCGCCTTATGGATATAATCCACCACGCAATCCTTCTTTTTCTTATAAAGAGCACATACCCTTGCTGACTTTTTCGGATATTGGATTCCCATGGCAGACTGCTGGCTGTCTCTGATTCCCTGATAATAAGCTATCTTCTTATCATAATAATGAGTAATATTCAGATACCCGTTCAGCAGAAATGTCTTACCGTTGCTGTCATAACAGGCCATGGTGTTCTTGATTCCCAAGTCAATGGAAAGATAATGTCCGTTCTCTTCCATCAACGGAACGTCTTTTTCCTCATATACGGCGATTGCTGTATACTTCCCCTCACTGAATTTTATCTGAAGCTCCCGGATTTGGATGTCTGAAAACCGTTTTGTTTTCAGATAGAGATAATTGGCATCCACGCCCTGTTCCTTCAGATATTGTTTTAACTGCTTCGGGATTGTAAGGCGCACAGAATGATTTTCCTGGCGGATGGCATCCTTCAAAAATGTGATATCCATCTTGTCTTTGCGGAATCTTGGCGGTCTGGGATTTTGCACACCACCAGTCTTTTGAAGTGTAAAAAAACTTTTCCACGCCTCCTGTAACTGTTGCAATACATCCTGGGCGGTCTGGGAGGGAAGGTTCTTATAAAAGAAGTTCTCCTTCAAACGCTTCTTCTGATCATACCAGTCCGGGAACTTCTCCATTCCCATTTCTTTGTAGTTCCTTTTCTCGTAATTGGCAACGTTCCACAGTTTATAAGCTGCGTAGCCCATGGAATCGAGAATCTTCTGCTGTTCTGCTGTGGGCATAAATACTTCTTTTCTTGAAAGCAGCATGTCCTCACCCTTTCCAATGTTTAGTACGATTTGGTCTGTTTCTCAATATATCTGCGGATGTTCTCCTCTGAAACGCTTCCTATCGTCTCGACATAATAGGAATGGTTCCACAATTCTCCTTTCCACAAAGATTTCCGGAGGTCAGGGTATTTCTGGAAGGCGTATCTTCCGATAATACCCTTAAGCATCTTTACGATATATGAGACAGATACCTTGGGCGGAGCAGATACGAAACAGTGGATGTGGTCTTTTTCCCCGGCTTCGAACAGGTGGACGGTGAAGCCCTTTTCCTCACCGATTTCTATCGCCCACTGGCGCATAGTCTGCTCCATTTCATCAGTGATAACTTTCCTGCGGTACTTCACTGACCAGACCACATGGTAGTTTATATTATATACGCAGGTCCTTGCATGTATAAGATTTTCTTTCATGCATATAGTATACCACAGAGAGCCAAAAATAGCAACATATTTTCGAACATACTTTCGATATCGTGGCATAATATAATAAAAAGATGAGACGAGATATCGCCATGTCATAAGTGTGCGGATACGCACATGCGTAGAAAAAACAGTTGTGCGGACACGCACATCAATCACATAAATAAACGTGCGGATACGCACATGGTGACGCTTTCATCTCGGCAATTGAATAACCGAGGATTCCCGCTTGTTATCCTAACAGCTATTATTTATTTGAAGAAGAAATTGACAGGATTGTCCTGAACAATTCTATGATGACTCTATATAAAACACGATCCGTTGAAGAGACGCAGAGTAAATTGGCGGAGCTGGCAGTAAAGTATGGCAACAGTGCTTACTACTTTACCTCTGGTTCACCGGTTGTGATTGATTCCACCCGGATCATGCTGAAGGAAAAAGGGATTCGGAACAAGCATATTATTGACGATACTTTGAAAGGTTATTAATGCTCTGGCGGAGCGTAATTTATTCATTGGACATTCACCGTCACAGTATCAAGCAGGGGAAGGTTATCATTAACCTTCCCCTCTCAAATCTTCATAGTCATCGTTTACTCTGCTTTCCTTTACGGAACACACTATAACATTCTCCATATCAAATGGTATCACCGCATAATCGCTGTATACAAACCCTTGCTCCTCAAAAAAGAAAACTCTTGTTGTGCGAACCAAATTATGGCCACCGTTCTGGCAATCAATTCAGACTTTCTCCGACTGTGAGGTTACACCGTAAATAGTATTTCCCCCCGGCGGATTTGACTTTACATGCCCAATTAGATTTTGGGGCAATGCTCGCTTATTTCCGTATTTTCATTGTATATCGGTTGATAAATGGAACATCCATGATGTAATATACTTTTTGTGCAATTTTAATGATTGACAATTCTTCTGTATGTGTTATACTCCAATCAAGTTAACTCGTGAAGGATAAGGCTGGGTTCCCGAATGGGAGTAGGTCGTAAGACCAAGAATTCCTTTGCCCCTGGGGTTAGCTTATTTTTATGTTATTCAAAAAATAAAATGGTAAGCTTCCCTGATGGAACCATCTTTTTCAGATAGCGCAATGACCGTTCCACCAATTATCGGTTTTCCTGCTTCTGAATAAGAACCTACAATGGTGCCATCCCCTTGTATATAATTTGCACGATCATAGGTACTTGACTTCAGACCATACTGACAACGTATTCCATCATATACAACACTCGCACTGTTGCAATGTTCGTGTCCAACGAAAATAGAATCTACCCCCAGTTTTTTTAAGCCCCGCCAAACAGAACCATCCAAATCCCATGCAGTTTTCAAATCACTGCCAAGATATCCAAAATCACCCTCTGTTACATTCACGAGCTGATCAATGTTAATTGGATTAGACATAATTACTATTTCCGGTCAATGTACGCTGCCTAAACAAACAATTCCCAGCTTTTTCGAGTTGTTCACATTGCCAATCAGCGCCTTTTTGACTTTCATTATCATGATTTCCAAATACGGGAGCCCATGGAATATCAAAACTCTCCATAAACTTGATTAGCTCAAGTAAACAAGTACCTTTATCATCAAATTCGCCATAAACGAGGTCTCCTGTAATAATTATCATTTGTTGTTTCAAGCATATGAACTCTCAATACTTTCTTATTTATTTTGCACAAAAAAGCCTGTATTTCAGCCATTTGTTCAATGATTTGCAAAGTTACAACAATGACTCAGCATGATTTAATAGGCGAAAACTGTGTCGTTTCTGATTCAAGACATTCCCAACATATCCGTTTCTCTAAGCTCATTGCCATCGAAAACAAAAGTCTTCACCTCATAGGAACCAAAGCTTATCACAAATTTCTTTCCGCTGATGGAAAGCTCCGCTGTCTTTTCACCGCTCTTCGCATGAAACAGCCGTACCAGCCTGCCACCTTCAACCTTCTTGTATGCGGTAAGAATGATTTCTTCACTGTCAAGCAAAACCGTGGTATCCTGTTTTTCTCCCTGTCCTGAGGGGAAGAAAGTAAGCGCATAAACAGGCTGGTTGTACATCTCTGCCAAAGCATCTACTTTTGCCATATCACAAGTCAGTCTATACTCAAATTCCCGCTCTCCCATATCTATACGGTCATGGCAGCGGTCCGGGTCGGAAATGGGTCGGTCCGGAATCGGATGTGCTGCATAGATTGGCGTTCGAAGAAGGGTGATGTTCAACATATTATCCTTGGCACTTCCACCGTAAGTTCCCTTATTCAAAACAGCAAAACCATTTTCTCCCTCTGTGAGTGCACACCATTTCTGATAGGTAACTTCTTTTTCTTCCTTATTCATGTTTTCTTCCGTGCCAAAGGCAGACTGTCCCATGAATGCACCACCATATACGGTATCAAAAGATAGTTTATACAGGCGATTCGCGTCATTGGAAAACACCTTCATTTTCATATCTACATAGGTATCGTGCTTTGGTATCGTGTACGTCACAACAGCGAAGGAATCTGCGTGTCGCATAATTGCCTGCACTTTTGCGCGCACGTCTCCGTTTTCGATCAGTCTTACATTCTCAATTTCCTGCTCCGGATAGCCATTAAAATGGTTTGCTTCTTCCTTTGAAACAAGTGTAAATTCTCCGATACAATCATAAAAACCGTCTACCGTCATTCCCCAGGGGTCTTCGTTGTCTTTATATACCCGAATCTTTCCGCTGTTCTTATTCAGCTGATCCACGCCATCCACACAGAAACGATCCAGAAGTCCCGTTTTTTTACTAATCAAAACTTCCATGCGCTCATTTTTGAAAATAAAATGCTCCTCATTCTCCTGGCACTTCTGTATCTCTCTTACATCGCCGGGCATACGGATGAGCTCACAGTCAAAGCGGTTCATGCTCATTGGCTCTAATGCTGCCCGAAAACAGATACGCTTGCGCCAGTCGAGATGTATCATACTATCTTCTTTCTCGTTCTGGACCGGTAAATCATTGCCCTTCTCGTCACGTACTTTTACTGTAGTGACCTCGATGTTCCAGTTCTGGTCTTCTAACATGAACTCCACGCTGATTTCCTGTTCAATGGGATATGGGTGTGGATTGAACACCAGCACGGGAATTTCTCCGCTTTTTCCTTCCGGCTGTCCTTCGCAGAGGCGGAAAAATGCTTTCATACAATAACGGTTCGCAATCTCCCCGCCGTAACCCATAAGCCGCAAAGCGTCTTCTTCTGACTTCTTTACGCAGGAACCGGGAAGAATGTCATGGAATTCATTGAATAGCAAAGCTTTTTCTGCTTCTTCCAGCATCTTTTTGTCATATTCTACCCCACTGGCAGCCAGCATTTTTTCGCACAGGGAAAGTTCATTCTCCAACTTACGATGTGCCTGTTTGATTCTTACCATTGAGGTATAGCATCCCACCATACAGTGAACGATAGACTCTGACAAGGTTCTTAATTTTGAAATATCCACCTTCGAAAAATACTCTTCGCAGAAAGAATGTTTGATCGCAAGTTCCGGATGTGCCTCTATGTATTCTCCAATCTTTTCCATATCCACTCTGGAAGGCCCGCCGCCATGATCGCCGATGCCCCAGAGCACAAGAATCTTTGCATCTTCCTCTATGTTTTGCGCCGCAT
>JAGASC010000316.1 GCA_017621905.1 Roseburia sp. | reverse complement strand
TGGATTGCATGCGAAAGGCTATCAACGGCATGCGTACCGATGAAGCGGTGGAAAACATCTTAAATATGTTTGCAAGGACCAGAAATAACCGTGAATACATTAATATGGTAAAGAAAACGAAATTAATCTAAAAATGGGTTGATTTAGCAGTGCAGATATGCTATAATCAAAAAGCTGTTTATTCGGGACTATCTTTTGCAGTAAGTGTCATATACGGATCGGGTATACGGGCATAAAGAGATAAGGAACATGCAGAAACTTTAATAACGATAAGAATAATAAAGAGGTGAAAATCATGAGAGAGGGAATCCATCCAGATTACCATCAGGCAACTGTTACATGTAACTGCGGCAATACATTTGTTACAGGTTCAACCAAGAAAGACATCCACGTTGAAATCTGTTCTAAATGCCATCCGTTCTACACAGGCCAGCAGAAGGCTGCTCAGGCTCGTGGACGTATTGACAAGTTCAATAAGAAGTACGGCATTCAGTAATATCGCGTGCTAAGATAAGGTTGAGGTTTTCGGATCTCAACCTTTTTTTACCTCGAAGAAATTGTGTCTAAGACATAGCAATGCCGAAGATGCATAGGCAACATCATAAGCATCGTAAAGCGGCGAATTTTAACAGGAGAAAATATATGAGATATTCGGGAATTGGCGGTCAGGCGGTTATGGAAGGCGTAATGATGAAAAATCAGGACAAATACGCCGTTGCCGTGCGGAAGCCGGATCAGCAAATCGTAGTGGAGGTTTCAGAGTATACGGGCCTCGTTAAGAATAAGAAGATTAAGAACATACCGATATTGCGCGGCGTGATCAATTTTATAGAATCCCTGGTTCTGGGGATGAAGACGCTGACGTTTTCTGCTTCCTTTTTTGAAGATGAGGAAGAAGAGAAGAAGGCCGATAAAAAGAAGGAAAAACGTGAGGCTGCTTCTGAAAAATCAGAAAAGCCAGGTGCACGGAAGGTGATAAGTGTTTCATCAGAAGATTGCGGAATGCAAAAAGATACAAAAAGTGTGTCGGAAGTTACGCCAGAGGAATTAGAACGCCAGAAGAAAAAGGCAAAAAAACAGGAAGATGCCATGATGGGCGGAACTGTGCTGGTGTCTATTGTCTTAGCGGTAGCTATTTTTATGATATTGCCCTATTACATATCCCTGTTTTTCCAGAGGTTTATCGAGTCCCATCTGGTAATTTCTTTGCTGGAGGGAGCAATACGACTGGCAATCTTTATCGGATATGTGGGCCTTATTTCATTGATGCCGGATATTCGCAGAGTTTATATGTATCATGGCGCGGAGCACAAGTGCATCAACTGTATTGAGCATGGACTGGATTTGACGGTAGAAAATGTTCGTAAAAGTTCCAAGGAACATAAACGCTGCGGAACCAGCTTTATGTTGATCGTCATGCTTGTCAGCATCATCGTATTTTTGTTTATCCGGGTAGAGTCCGGTGTGCTGCGGCTGGTGCTGCGGCTCCTGCTGATTCCCGTGATTGCAGGAATTTCCTATGAATTCATCCGCCTTGCGGGGCGCAGTGACAATGTGATTGTAAATCTTTTGAGTAAGCCGGGCATGTGGTTACAGGAGTTGACTACAAAAGAACCGGATGACGATATGATTGAGGTGGGTATCGCTTCCGTAGAAGCGGTATTTGACTGGAAATCTTATGTGGAAGAAATCCGGAAACTGTAAAGGTATGAGCAGCTATGAAATCAGGTGACTGTGAAGCAGGTCTGAGCAGCTACCAAATCAGACAAGAAGGTAATGTATGACTTATCGGGAAGCAATAAATCACGGCGAAGAAATCCTGACGCAGGCAGATGTTACGGATGCAAAAACAGATGCATGGCTTTTGCTGGAGATGGTCTGTAAGATAGACCGGAACTTTTATTATCTGCACATGGAAGAGGATATGCCGGAGGAACAATTAAGTGAATATGGAATTGCCCTACGCAAGCGGGGAGAGCATGTCCCGCTGCAGTATATTGTGGGCGAGACGGAGTTCATGGGGTTGAAATTTAAGGTGAATTCCAGCGTACTGATTCCGCGTTTTGACACGGAGACACTGGTGGAGGAAGCCTTAAAAGTGATAAAACCGGGAATGAAGGTGTTGGATCTGTGTACCGGTTCCGGGTGCATTTTAATCAGCATCCTGCGCAATGTGGCAGAGGTGGAAGGCTACGGCACAGATATCTCCAAACAGGCACTGAATGTGGCGAAGGAAAATGCCAGATTAAATAATGTGGCGGCAACCTTTGAGAGAAGCGATTTGTTTGATCATATTGCAGAGCGGTTTGACGTGATTGTTTCGAATCCGCCTTATATCAGGACTGCGGAGATTTTAACGCTGATGCCGGAGGTGCAGAGCTTTGAGCCTGTGGAGGCGTTGGATGGAAAAGAAGATGGTCTGTATTTTTACCGGAAAATTATTGCAGAATGTGGTGCATATCTGAATCCCGAGGGTCGGATACTTTTTGAAATCGGATGTGACCAGGGGCAGACAGTGTCTGAGCTTTTAAGGAATGCAGGTTTTAAAGAGATACGTGTAATCAAGGATTTGGCGCATAATGACAGAGTTGTGTCCGGGATGTTGTAGCTGGTCTGATTGAGTCGCTGTTTTTGTAAAGTACAAAATAATTTTGTTTTAGAAGTGAGGATAGATATGTTTGATAAATTAGAGGATTTATTAATCCGTTTTGAGGAATTGATGAGCGAGCTGAGCGAACCGGATGTGGCAAATAATCCGGAGCGTTTCCGTAAGCTGATGAAAGAACAGAGTGATCTGACTCCAATCGTGGAAGCATATAAGGAATATAAACAGTGCAAGCAGAATATCGAGGATTCCCTGATGATGCTGGAGGAAGAATCGGATGAGGAAATGCGCGAATTGGCGAAGGAAGAATTAAACGAGTCAAAAGCCCGTGTAGAAGAGCTGGAAAATACGCTGAAGATTCTTCTTCTTCCGAAAGACCCAAATGATGACAAGAACGTTATCGTGGAAATCCGTGCAGGTGCAGGCGGTGATGAGGCAGCACTTTTTGCAGCGGAGATTTACCGTATGTATCAGCATTATGCCGAGAGCAGAAACTGGAAAACGGAATTGATGGAAGTAGATGAGACCGGAATCGGCGGTATGAAGAGCGTTACGTTTATGATTAACGGACAGAGCGCTTATTCCGTGATGAAATACGAATCCGGTGTACATCGTGTACAGCGTGTACCGGAGACCGAGTCCGGCGGACGTATTCATACATCTACCATAAGCGTTGCCGTAATGCCGGAAGCGGAGGAAATCGAGGTAGAAATCGACGAGAAGGACATCCGTATTGACGTAATGCGTGCCTCCGGTAACGGTGGACAGTGTGTCAACACCACAGACTCTGCGGTGCGATTGACCCATTATCCCACAGGTATCGTGGTTTACAGTCAGACGGAGAAGTCACAGCTTCAGAATAAGGCAAAAGCATTCGCTCTGTTGCGTGCAAAACTGTACGACATCGAGTGCCAGAAGGCCCATGATGCAGAGGCAGAACTGCGTAAGAGTCAGGTCGGAACCGGTGACCGTTCCGAGAAAATTCGTACCTACAACTTCCCGCAGGGTCGTGTGACGGATCACAGAATTAACCTGACGCTGTATAAGCTGGATAAGGTAATGAACGGAGATATTCAGGAAATTATTGATGCTTGTATTGCAGCAGATCAGGCGGCTAAGCTGGTGAAGATGAATCAGAACTAGTTAGCAAAGAGCAAAACCTTCCCTCGCTCGTAAAAGTGCAGGGAAGGTTTTTTACTGCTTTACTGCCATGTATTACTGTAGTTCCGGTCTGCTGGTATCCAACACTTTAGAAGCATCAAACAAATCCACAATATCCTCCGGCCGCCGGATCATCGTATGGCCATCCAGATTGCAGCGGCTCTGCCGTACATAGGTATCCGATACAGAGACGAAAGCCTTTGTCCACACACCGCAAAAATAGCGGAAACCTTCGCCTTGCAGATAGGACAGTTTATCGCTGGGATAGTCTATCTCTTCCCCATAAGGATAAATATAAATATCTGTTTCACCCACCAGGGAGCCAACTTCTGCTTTCCATTTTGAGGTATCTGAAACCAGCAAATCATAGGAAATCTGAGCTGTATGCCTGTGCCCGTACCCATGAACCGCAAATAGCCAGCCGGTTTCTTTCATGCGGTCGGCAACCGCTTTGGCATCAGCTTTGTCAGTTTCAAGTGTCGGACTGTTCGAAAGATGAGTGTCATACCCTAAGGTACCTTCATAACCGGTCAGTGCGATGATGCCCTTCGCACCACGCAGGGAAAAATCCGGATGTTCTTTTACAAAGGCATCCAGAATCGGAACCACATCATAATCACCGATAAATTCCTGGCCGTTCTCGTCAATATAGAGATTTTTGACATCCCCGTTTTCGTCCAATATAAGCTTCCGGGCAAAGCCGTCATGTTCCATATATTCATAATAATTCACATCATCAACAGACAGCACCAAAGGTTTTTTGCCTTCCGGAACCAGTGGTTGGTTTGCGACAAGAACGGTATTTCCGGATTCGTCTGTCTCTTCCCGGCACAGGTCGTGGATGTCGATGAGAATGTATTGATTTGCATACAGTTCCTCTAACATAGCTCTGAATTCATCAACGGTAGTCATCCAGTAATTGTAACCATTTTCCATATAATCCCCGTCAAAAGCCAGAGACGTGTCTGCGATCAGCGAGTGAAAAAAGACATGCCGCACGGTCTGTTCGTAAGGTAGATAAGAATCCTTCGCCTGGGTGTATTGCGCTATCTGCATCAGAAGCTCTTCATCCCGGGCAAATTCTGTGGGAGCATTGCTAAGACAGTCGATAGCCTCGTCGTAGTAATAACCAAGCGCCAGCTGTGAAGCTTCTTCCAGGAGTGGTACCAGTTTTTCTGTTCTGCGGGCAGCTGCAGATTCTTCCTCTGTAAATTCGGATTCTGTCGCTTCTTCCGTAGGTAAAAAATCTTCCGTGTCTTCTTTTGGAAATGCAGCATTTTTGGTCTCGGCATCGGCAGGCAAGACGATTGACAGGTCAGTTTCTGTATATATCACTGTTCTCGTCTCGGATTCTGTCGGTATTTCTGTAGATGCAGCTTCTTTCGTCTCAACTGCGTTAGCTTTGTACGAAAGAGCAGTAGGAGAAAAACTGCATCCGGTGATTAACAGACCGGGAACCAAAAGTACAAGAATAAAATTTACTCGTGTTTGTTTCATCCGAACACCACCATCTTTCTTCAAAGTGTTGTGATTAAAATGGTTATATACCATTTTTATTGTAACATGCTGTCAAAAAAAGTAGGTTACATTTCTATTACGAGACAAAGAAAAAAATCTTACAATATTTTACAAATTTATATTTGCTGAATTCGGTCAAATCCATAATTTTATTTAAAGTAACTTGCAGAGTAAGATAATCTGCTCCTATAATACTATGATTCACATAAAACAAAGGGTATGTATTTGTCTTATTATGGCAATATTGTGTTAGAAATAGTCAAGATAGAACATTGGCTTGCGTTTGTCTTTGACATATAATAGCAATAGAAAATACATGTTTTAACGAAGTATTAAGGCTTTTCAGAGGCATAAGGCTATCCATAGTCATATTCTGAAGATTAAAATGCGCGGAAGGAAAAAACTTTCTTTCAGAAAATTAGGAGGATTAACATGGAAAACAACTTAGGTTTCAAACGTTTTGGAACGATGCTGGATTGCTCCAGAAATGCAGTGATGTCAGTAAACAGCCTGAAAAAATGGATTGATATCACCACAGATTTGGGCTACAACACACTTCTTTTGTACACGGAAGATACATACGAAGTGGATGACAACCCTTACTTCGGTTATATGCGCGGACGCTATACCCAGGAGGAATTAAAAGAAGTAGATGCCTATGCAGCATCCAAAGGAATGGAACTGATTCCCTGCATCCAGACCCTGGCACACTTAAACGCTATCGTGAGATGGCCCGCATACAGATCCCATGTGGATACCAATGATATCCTGTTGGCGGGGGATGAGGCAGTCTATGAACTCATCGACAAAATGTTTGCATCCATATCAAAATGCTTTACCAGCCGTACCATAAATATCGGTATGGACGAGGCACACATGATAGGAAGAGGAAAATACTACGATCTGCACGGTGATACGGATCGTTCCCAGATACTGATTGATCATATCAAGAGGGTGTCAGAAATCGGGAAAAAATATGGTTTTACCCTGGCTATGTGGTCGGACATGTTCTTCCGTCTCGTGGCCGGTGACAATTATTACGACAGCAGTGCCAAAATCAACGAGGAAATTAAAAAACAGATACCGGATAACGTACAGCTTATTTATTGGGATTATTATTCTACGGATAAGAAGCGTTATGATAAAATGCTTACTGCTCATGAAAAAATGAAAGAAGATACCTGGTTTGCAGGTGGCTTATGGACCTGGACGGGCCTGGCACCACATAATGGATATAGCATGAAAGCTACGGCTGCTGCACTGAAAAGCTGCCGGGAACACGGCGTGCAGGATGTGTTCCTGACTATGTGGGGAGATAACGGAGGAGAGTGTTCAAAATTTGCACTGCTTCCATCATTGTTCTATGCATCTGAAATTGCAAAAGGAAATATGAACAAAACAGACATTAAAGCCAAATTTAAAGCAAAATATGGAATTGATTTTGATCGTTTTATGCTTTTGGATTTGCCGGGTACTCCGGGTGGTGCTGCAGACAAAACCTGCAATGCAGAAAAATATCTGTTATATAATGACTGCTTTATGGGACTGTTGGATTCTACGATTTCAGGTGGTGAAAACGAGAAATATGCGAAGTGTGCAAGGCGTCTTGGTCTTCTGAAAAAGGATGAAAACTGGGGTTATCTCTTTGCAGCAGAGCAGGCG
Source organism: Roseburia sp. (assembly GCA_017621905.1). Lineage (GTDB taxonomy): Bacteria > Bacillota > Clostridia > Lachnospirales > Lachnospiraceae > Roseburia. The sequence continues at coordinate 652 of JAGASC010000316.1, read as the reverse complement.
TTATGTGAAGTGCTGGCAATTAAGGCGGAGTTGGGCGTAAAAACCCGCCAGGTCTATGCAGGCAAGGATAAAGAGGCGTTAAAGGCGTTGATTGGAGATTATAAGAGATTGCAGAAGAAGCTGGAAGTTTTCTATCAGGCATATAAAAAGCAGTGGTTTGCCGAGAACAAGCCACATGGCTTTGATGTTCAGGATGCCAGGATTGGTGGACTCATGATTCGTGTCAGAAGCTGTGCAGAAAGATTGCAGGAGCTTTATGACGGCAAAATCGAAATGATTGAGGAACTGGAAGAGAAGCAGCTGGATATCTACGGTAATGGCGAGGAATTTGGCCATGAGCATAGATGTTACAATAACTGGGCACAAACGATAACAGCGAATGTGGTATAGTAGTAAATGATATAGGGGACTGTCGCAGCATATGGATAATGTATGAGGCGATGGTCTTTTTTTTATTTCTTGTATGGACAAATGCATAAATTTGTACTATTATCAATCGATGAGGGATGAAGATGTGCAGGTGGCAGAAGAATTTCGCAAGAATATTTTGTAAGCGACTGCGCAGGGTATTTATGATGTTTATACATGTGATAAGGGAGAGACAAGTTGTGGAAGAACAAAAGAGTAAAATGAAAAGCTACGAAATTGATAT
>JAGASC010000315.1 GCA_017621905.1 Roseburia sp. | reverse complement strand
ATTGCGTTGCCATTAAAGCCGAAAAAATTAGATACCTCTTCAAATATAGCCCCCCATAAATAACTGTGATGCACGTCCTGTCTGCGCGTTCATCTGCGCAGCCAGTAATTCAAAGTCTGTTCCTGCATTTCTTATCAAGCTTTCAAAATCCACAAGAAGTATCCGCATATATGCTGATAATGTATGTCTTGACGTATCATCCATATAGATGACTGGTCCAAACCAGTTGTTCCAATGCCCAACAATGCAGAATAATCCTACTGTAGCTAAGCAGTTTTGTTATTTATGACAATAGAAAATCCACAAAGTCTCGTAAGTGTATTCCTAATCACAGTGTAAATTACGTTCACTTGCCTATCCCCTTTGATTTGAACTGCTCGAAACTTTCGTGACAATCTCATTCTTCCCGTTCTGAAGTTGGCACATTTCTGTTACAATTTCTGCCGCCTCCTCCTCCACACAGATGAATCGATTGTTCTCCACCTCCAGCTCACGCACGCAGCTTGCATGAATCAAAGGACCATACTGCTTACAGAATTCATTCTTATTTATTACTATACGACCGTGATAATAAGGCGTCTGCCGTTTGAGTTCCGGTACAATCTCTACCGCCGCTCTTCCCCAACTGGCAACCTGACTATTGAGGCACACAATGCGGTTTCCAGAAACTTCCACATCATCTACCGGCCCGGACTCATACCAGTAATTGCAATCACCAGAAATCCAGATTGCAGCACCATTGGAATTTAAATCATTGTCATAGATGCGCACCTTACCATGACATGAAATCAGAAAGCTGCGAGCACGATTTTTTCCGGTCACGCATCCTGTAATTGTGACATGATCCGGCATACATGTGATGTTTTCTACACCATCCTGCAATTCAATTTTCTCCGGCAGACAATCCACCTCTACACATACCAGTTGGTTGTTTAGCAATTCTGCCGCTGTGACACAACATTCTCCGTACACCATCAAATCCTCACATTTAAGCAATTTAATCTTCTCTCCAGGCCGATACAGGGGCACACCCTCCTGCTGGTAATGCATCAAAGACAGATACAGCCGATTTCCTGCTATTTTCTGTATACGTGTATATATACCATGAACATTGGTGGCATCATCACATTGACTCTGGAATACACAATTCTGCAGAGTAATATCACCGGAACAATTGACAAAATGGGTAGCATCCGCACAAGCGGAAATCAGTCGCCTGCCTGACGGAATTACCCTGCATCCATCCAGACAAATATTTCGACAGATTTGAAAAATAAATGCCATTCCTTCACAATGATGAATGGTAACTCCCTCAAATCGGATATCTCTGCTTTCTGTTCCGAAAATGCCGGGGTTTTCCCGGGTAGCATGGCACATCACCAGCACATTTCCTTCTCGAATATGATAGGGAAATGTCCGGTTACGGAGACGCAGCTTTATTCCATCTGGCAGTGAAGTACATATATACTCGCATTCATCCAGAAAACAATCGCCTGTCTCCAACTCCAAGTCCTGAGTATCAGGTGAATACTGCATCAAATTCACGATTCGGCTAGTATCCCATTCCCACCCTGTAAAATGAATGTGATTATCTTTTACATAATATGGGAAACGAGCAGAATCTATTTTTAAAGTCAGTTCCATAGGTGATGACTCCACCACCACACCCTCCGTATAAAATGGGCGATCATAATCCACAATGAGATTCCGGACACAAATATCCTCACATTGTTCCAAGACCATGGGCATCATCTTACCATGAAACTGAAAAAAAGCACCATTCCCCTCCACTGTAATATGTCTGGCACCGATAAATGGCATAGCAATACGTTTACTGCCTTTATCATTGTTTGATATGTAATAAAAATGTTCAAAAGCCATTTGGGGGTAAAAATCATAATTCCCCGGCTCAATCACCAGACGACCGCCATCCGGCATCAATGCCCTAATAGCTTCTCGCATGGCCAATGAAGCATCTCCAAACCTTTCCATAAATTCTGCAAATTGTAAAACCTTCATGTTTTTCTCCTGCTCTTATTGCATTTAATTTCATCGCTGCTGCACTATATCTCTATTTCCATACCGTCATTGGATATGATTACTGATATTTCTCCCATATTTTTCGCCAATTGCCGGATACCAGGAATATTCTCGGATATGTAATGATTCATACATACTTTTTTTATCTTGCACTTGCTCAGTACAGTTTCGTACTCCATCACTGGAAAGTGTGCAGCTTCGCAAATCGCTATATCAATCTCACGTTCTCTGGCTATATCCGGAAAATCCACAGCAGGATTCTTCAGAT
>JAGASC010000025.1 GCA_017621905.1 Roseburia sp. | reverse complement strand
CAGTACTACTATTCTTTGTGCTGGGTGTAGTGACAGAAAGTTATTTTAATCCGGTATTTATGAGTAAAATTTTAAAGAAAATTTAAAAAAATTTACGGAAATATTACAAGATGTGGTACGCAAAAAAAATATGTTCCGATATGTTGTAGTTTTGCATAAAACGCCCATTTTTCAAGGAAAAATACTGATTGCTTTTCCGGATAGATGTTATTATAATAGGGAATGTACCTCAATTTTGGGATATATTTTTGACAGAACAAACGCGGCAGATTGATGTGGCGTTTGTTTTTATGAATAGTAATAGGACGTTTTGGTGATAGAGTTTGCGAAGCAGTTTCTATCATGGGTTTTTTACGTTACAGAGAAATTTTGTTTGGGGCGGGTAGAACAATGACACAGGATATTCAGAATTTTATTCAGTTTCTTCATGAGGAAAAACAGACATCTGAAAATACGGAGGTTTCATACGCACGGGATTTAAAGAAAATGAGCCAGTATCTTGCTGCGCAGGGAATTTCAAGTACAGGTGCGGTAACGGCTACGGCCTTAAATTCGTATGTCCTGTTTCTGGAAAAGGAGGGCAGGAAGCCGGCTACCATATCCAGGAGTATTGCGTCTATGAAGGCCTTTTATCACTACATGGAGAAGGAGCGGCTGTTAGCCAGCGACCCTTCCGAGTTATTGAAGGCACCGCGCATTGAAAAGAAGATGCCGGCAATTCTTTCCACAGAGGAAGTGACACGGCTGTTAGAGCAGCCCAGCGGCAATTCGCCAAAGGAGATGAGGGACCGTGCGATGCTGGAGTTACTTTATGCTACGGGAATCCGTGTGACGGAGTTGATCTCGCTGAAGGTTTCGGATGTGAACCTGCATATGGAATATTTGACCTGTACCGATGCGCATAAAGAGCGTATTATTCCCTTTGGAACTGTGGCGAGAGAGGCACTGCGAATTTATTTGGAGCAGGGACGTCCTAATTTGACAAAGAATGAAGAAACGGAATGGCTGTTTACCAATTGCTCCGGTGGTGCGATGAGCCGTCAGGGCTTCTGGAAACTGATAAAATATTATGGGAAAAAGGCGGGAATCGAGGCGGAGATTACACCGCATATGCTGCGTCATTCCTTTGCGGCACATATGGTCAGCAACGGTGCAGATTTGAAATCAGTGCAGGAAATGCTTGGACATTCGGATATTTCTACGACGCAGGTATATGCCCAGATGAGTCAGGGACGTATTCGTGAGGTTTATCTGAAGGCACATCCGCGAGGATAGGAGCTGGATTGATATAGTTACGAAAAATATATAAAAAAGAAAGTATCCCGAAAGGTGCATGGGGGGATACTCTCTTTTTGGATTGTCATATTGTTACCAGGGCATTTATGGGTGGATGTGTGATGTCGCAGCATACCTGATTTTATCGGAAGCGACGAGTCAGCACATTAGCACATATCTGCAATGGTATAGAGCAGTTTGCGGGAGTCCTCCCAGCCAAGACACGGGTCGGTGATGGATTTTCCGTAGATGTGCTCACCGATTTTCTGACAGCCTTCCTCGATATAACTTTCAATCATAACACCTTTTACCATGTTACGGATATCTGCGGATACCTGGCGGTTGTGCATCACTTCTTTGGTGATACGAATCTGCTCTTTGAATTTCTTGCCGGAGTTGGAGTGGTTGACATCAATCACTGCGGCCGGATTTTGCAAATCCATCTTGTCGTACATCTCACACAGACGAATTAAATCCTCATAATGATAATTCTGCGTGTTGTTTCCGTGTTTGTTGACTGCACCGCGGAGTACCACATGGGCCAGCGGATTACCTGTGGTATCGACTTCGTAACCTCTGTACACAAAATGATGTGGATGCTGTGCCGCATAAACCGAATTAAGCATGACGGAAAAGTCACCACTGGTGGGGTTCTTCATGCCGGAGGCAACATCAAAGCCGCTGACGGTCAGACGATGCTGCTGGTCTTCTACAGAGCGGGCACCGATGGCAACGTAGGAGAGCAAGTCTTCTACATATCCCCAGTTTTCCGGGTAAAGCATTTCATCTGCACAGGTGAGACCGCTTTCTTTGATGGCACGAATGTGCATGTTACGCATTGCGATTAAGCCTTCCACCATATCGGGAGCCTTCTCCGGGTCCGGCTGGGATGCAATCCCCTTATAGCCTTCTCCTGTGGTTCGGGGTTTGTTCGTATAGATGCGGGGAATGATAATCAGCTTGTCTTTTAAGTCCTCCTGTATACTGGTCAGGCGATTGACGTAATCACAAACAGAATCCTCATTGTCTGCGGAACAAGGACCGATAATCACAAGAAAACGGTCGTCTTTTCCGGTGATAACATTGCTGATAGCGGTATCACGCTCTTTTTTTAATTCCTGCAGCTCCTGTGGAAGGGGATAATCCCGTTTAATTTCTGCAGGTGTGGGTAATTGATTTAAAAAATGAAAACTCATATCTTCCTCCATATAGATCATAAACTTAAAAATCTAAAGCCTATAATAAATGATAACCGAAAATATGTCAAACATTTGCATAATAATTCTTATTGGATTTGCATAATAATCCTTATTGGATTATAATATAGGAAAGAAAATGGGGCAGGAGCTCGGCCATGGAGTCACCGGAGCAAAGAAAAGAGAGGATAAATAAATGAGTCAGATAACGATAAAGAATCATACAATTGGAAACGGGCGTCCACTAGTCTGCGTCCCTGTCATGGAACGAACTAAGGAGGAAATCATAGAAGAAATGATTTGTTTGTCCGATAGTTGTGCAGACATGATCGAATGGCGTATTGATGCCTTTTCAGATTTTACAGATTACAATGCGGTCAGAGACATTTTGCAGGTAGCAGCTCCACATCTTTCAGATAAGGTGTTCCTTTACACGTTTCGTACCAAAAAGCAAGGAGGCATGGCGCAGGTTTCAGAAGAAGTATTAAACGATCTTCATGATCTGGCTGTGGAATCTAAGTGCGTGGATTTGATTGATTTGGAATATTTCGAGGAGGAACATCCCCTGCGTAAAATCAGAAAGCTGCAAAAAGAAGGTGTTAAAGTTGTCGCATCCCACCACGATTTTGATGCAACGCCGGAACCGGAAGTGATGAATATGCTGCTGGAGCGTATGTATGAAGGCGGTGCAGATATTGTGAAGCTGGCCGTTATGCCAAACAGCAGAAAAGATGTACTGAATCTCTTAGAGGCGACAGACCTGTTCTTACAGGAGCATCCGGATACGCCGATTATTACTATGTCTATGGGTAGCCTTGGAAGTATCAGCCGCCTGTGCGGAGAGCATTTCGGATCCTGTGTCACCTTTGGATCACATAAAATGGCAAGTGCACCGGGACAGTTCGAAATGAATCACCTGAGGGAAATTCTGGATGCGATTCATGAAAGCAACCGTTAAAAAAAAGATAAAGATTATGAAATAAATATGAAACACAGGCAAATTGCTTGACTTGGTAATTTGCCTGTGTTTATTATTGACAATATGTAACTGTTCAGGTCAGGTCCATGCATTTACTGCATGGACCGTGAGAAAACGTAGAAATTACAGGAGCAAGCCCCCATCGCGGAGCGATTTTCATGGGCTTGCGGTCGTAATTATGAAGGTACTGAATAATTACGACAATATATGGAAAGGGTTGAAAGGAAGGTAATATGACAAAGATTGTAAAAAATATGCTTCCGTATTGGAAGTCGATTATCATCGTCATCCTCCTGCTTTTCGTGCAGGCATGGTGTGACTTGTCGCTGCCATCCTACACATCGGACATTATCGATGTGGGGATTTTGAGCAGTGGTGTGGATCATGTGATTCCTGAGGCAGTCACCGCGGAGGAGTTTGAAACGGCAAAGGTTCTGATGACGGACGAAGAAATTGATGTCTGGGAAAGCTGTTTTACGAAGGATGGTGATATTTATCGCCGCAGCGTAGAGGATGAAGGTTACTTGGAAGAACTGGATGAGAGCATGGTGCTGCCGTTGCTTATGAATTATCAGATGTCATCTGTCACCGAGGATAGCTTTAAGACCATGCTGGCAGAGCAGACCGGAATGGATGCGGCGCTGCTTTCTGACATGAGTATCGAAAAAATCGGTGCATCCATGGGCGTGGAGCTTCATTCCTTTGAGAAGGAAATTGAAGCGGATGACGGCAGCAAAGTACTGGCCAATTGTGTGGATATACGCCAGCTTTTTTTAGGGATGGAAAAGGCTGGAATGATGCAAAGAGAGCAGATTCTTTCTTTGCGGGATGAAATGGAAAAAACTATTGATACCATGGGAAGCTCACTGGTAAAGTCTATGGGTATTGCCTATGCAACAGAATGTGATAAGGCGGCGGGACTTGACATGGAAAAAATGCAGACCTCGTATCTTTTGATTGCTGGTATCAAGATGCTTGGCCTGGCCCTTCTCATGGGTGTGGTTGCGATTCTGATTGGATTTCTTGCATCACGGGTCGGCGCGAGAATGGGCATGGAGCTGCGCGGAAAAGTATTTAAAAAAGTGGTCAGCTTCTCGAATGCGGAGATGGATCAATTTTCCACCGCATCCCTGATAACCAGAAGTACCAATGATATTCAGCAAGTGCAGGGTGTGTCTGTAATGCTGATTCGAACGGTTGCTTACGCCCCGATTCTGGGAGTTGGAGGTATTCTTAAGGTAGTGGAAACCGGAGCCGGCATGGGGTGGATTATTGTGGCTGCATTGCTTCTGATTTTAGGATTGGTGGGTGTGCTTTTGGGGCTTGCCATGCCGAAGTTTAAGCTGATGCAGAAACTGGTGGATCGCGTCAATTTGGTATCCAGGGAGATATTGACCGGTCTTTCTGTCATCCGTGCCTTTGGCCGGGAAAAAAGTGAGGAAGAACGTTTTGATGAGGCAAATCAGGATTTGACGCAGACCATGCTTTTTACCAACCGTGTCATGAATTTTATGATGCCTGGAATGTCCCTTGTTATGAACTTGCTTTCCGTGGGGATTGTCTGGTTTGGTGCCCACCGGATTGATGAGGGTGTGATGCAGGTTGGCGCTATGACTGCCTTTATTACTTACTCTATGATGATTGTAATGTCATTTTTGATGTTGACAGCAGTTTCTATCATGTTGCCGAGAGCGGCAGTGGCGGCGGAGCGTATCGATGAAGTAATTCGCTCGGAATCCTCCGTTTTAGATCCGGAAAGGCCACAGACCCGGAAAGGCCACAGGGGAGAGGTTCGCTTTGAACATGTGAATTTCCGCTATCCGGGTGCGGGGGAGAATGTATTAGAGGATATTGATTTTGTGGCAGAGCCGGGAAAAACGACGGCGATTATCGGCAGCACCGGATGTGGAAAATCCACACTGGTCAATTTGATTCCCCGGCTTTATGATGCGACAGAAGGAAAAATAACGCTGGATGGCCAGGACATCCGAAACATCACCATGCATGATTTGCGGGAAGAGATTGGATTTGTGCCGCAGAAAGGTGTACTTTTTTCCGGAACAATCGCATCCAACCTGAAATTTGGCAAGGATAATGCCACGGATGAAGAGATAAAAGAGGCAGCAGAAATTGCGCAGGCAACCGAGTTTATTGAAGAAAAGAGTGAGAAATACGACAGTGCCATTGCCCAGGGAGGAAGCAATGTTTCCGGCGGACAAAAACAACGGCTTGCCATTGCAAGGGCTATTGCCAAGAAACCGAAAATTTTCATTTTTGATGATAGCTTTTCCGCATTGGATTTAAAGACAGATGCAGCACTACGCAAGGCATTATCGAAAAAAACAAAGGATTCCACAGTAATTATTGTGGCACAGCGTATCAGCACGATTCTCCATGCAGAGCAGATCCTTGTGCTTGGTGACGGAAGAATTGTGGGCAAAGGAACCCACGAGGAATTGCTGAAAGATTGTGAAACTTACCGTGAGATTGCAAAATCGCAGATGTCGGCAAAAGAGTTAGGGTTAGAGGAAAGCGAGGTGGCTGTAAATGAGTAACGGAGATAATCGTCATGGCGGTCCGGGCGGAGCACGTCCGGGCGGGCCAGGCCATGGAGGTCCGGGAGGCCACGGAATGCGTCCGGTGGAAAAGGCCAAGGATTTTAAAGGGTCTATCGGGAAACTGGCTGCATATGTAGGAAGCTTTAAGTGGGCAATCTTAGTTGTTATGTTTTTTGCAGCCTGCTCTACAATCTTTAGTGTAATCGGACCGAAGATTCTGGGAAAGGCAACAACAGCATTGTCGGAAGGCCTGATGGGAAAAATACAGGGAACCGGCGGCATTGATTTTTCCTATATTGGCCGGATTCTGTTGTTTGTGCTTGGACTTTATGCCTTAAGTGCGCTATTTACTTTTATCCAGGGATGGATTATGACCGGAGTGACCCAGAAACTCTGCTACCGTCTGAGAAAAGAGATTTCTGAGAAAATTAATCGGATGCCGATGAAATATTTTGAGAGCAGGACTTATGGCGAGGTACTTTCCCGTATTACCAACGATGTGGACACCTTAGGGCAGGGACTGAATCAGAGTATTACTACAATTATTACTTCTCTGGCTACCCTTATTGGTGTGCTGGTAATGATGCTTAGTATTTCACCTCTTATGACATTAATTGCCATTGTTATATTGCCGATTTCTGCATTTTTGGTATCCTTTGTAGTAAAGAAATCCCAGGGTTACTTTAAGAATCAGCAGGAATATCTGGGCAAGGTGAACGGACAGGTGGAAGAGGTTTACGGCGGACATCTGGTAGTCAAAGTTTTCAATCGGGAAGAAGATACCATTGAAGAGTTCGAGCGGACCAATCGGGTTTTGTATGAGTCCGCATGGAAATCCCAGTTCATATCCGGGATGATGCACCCGATTATGGTATTTGTTGGAAATTTGGGGTACGCGGCAGTCGCATTGACCGGCGGCCTGCTTGCCATCCGGAGTGTGATTACTATCGGTGATATTCAGGCGTTTATTCAGTACGTGAAAAATTTTACCCAGCCGATCCAGCAGATTGCCCAGGTCATCACCCAGGTGCAGTCCATGGCGGCGGCCTCCGAGCGGGTATTTGAATTTTTAGGCGAGGAAGAGGAGAATCAGGTTGTGGAGCACCCGGCGGATGTGACGGAAATTACCGGTGCAGTTGCCTTTGACCATGTAAGATTCGGATACAATCCGGATCAGATTATTATCAAGGATTTCAGTGCAAAGGTAAAACCGGGACAGAAGATTGCAATCGTAGGTCCTACCGGTGCCGGAAAGACAACCATGGTAAAGCTTTTGATGCGTTTTTATGATGTAAACGACGGAGCCATTTATCTGGATGACCATAATATCAAAGAGTACAATCGCCGGGAACTTCGGGATGCCTTTGGTATGGTACTGCAGGAAACCTGGTTATTTAAGGGGACGATTATGGAAAATATCCGTTATGGACGTCTGGATGCCACGGATGAGGAAGTCATTGCGGCTGCAAAGGCGGCCCGGGCAGACCACTTTATCAAGACCCTGCCGGGGGGATATCAGATGGAGCTGAATGAGGACGCCAGCAATGTGTCTCAGGGGCAGAAGCAGCTGCTTACGATTGCGAGAGCGATTCTTGCGGACAATAAGATTCTTATTCTGGATGAGGCGACCTCATCTGTTGATACCCGTACTGAGATTGAGATACAGAAGGCTATGGACAATTTGATGCGCGGCCGTACCAGCTTTATCATTGCGCATCGTCTCTCTACGATTCGCGATGCGGATTTGATCCTTGTCATGAGAGAGGGCGATATTGTGGAGCAGGGAAATCATAGAGAGCTGCTGGCACAGAATGGCTTTTATGCAAATCTTTACAATTCACAGTTTGAGGATGTGGTGGCATAAGTTTTGCCACCACTAAGTATTTTTTGGTGTTCTTTTGGCCTTATTCATTCCGCCGGTCATGTGCCTGATATCCCGCTTTTCATCGTTTTCTACAAAACAGGCGCGTTTAATCGCATCCTCACCATAGCGGGTTCTTATTTTATCAACAGCGGAATTCAACTTTGAGAGCTTTTCATATTTGTCCATATCAAAAAGATTATATTGTTCATAGCTTTCAGAGGTTGCCTTGCTGGTGCTCACACCCAACAGCCGGATAGGAGTGTGGTCCCAGGCGGCATCGAAAAGTTCGCAGGCGCAGGCATATATCTTTTCTGTCACGTTGGTGGAGGAGGGCAGTGTTGTCTGGTGACAGGTCTGATGGAAGTCATTGTTCGTAATCTGTACCTGCACCACACTGATATAAGCCCCGGCAGCACGGAGGCGCGCACCCACCGTCTCGCAGAGGGAGAGCAGCACCCGCTTGGCAGTAGCGCTGTCCGTGACATCAAAGGAGATGGTCAGGGAATTGCCATAACATTTATTTTCAGGAGCAGTCTCGTGGGTCAGAGCGGAGGACTCGATGCCATGAGCATAATTCCAGATGGTATCTCCGTGGGATTTGAAGGTGGAAACAATCATATCATGGTTGGCATGGGCCAGGTCACCGATGGTGCCGAGCCCTAAGGAACGCAGCCTTCCCGCAGTAGATTTTCCCACAGAAAATAAATCCTCCACAGGAAGAGGCCAGAGTTTTTCCGGCACTTCCTCCGGAAAAAGGGTGTGTACCTTATCAGGTTTCTCGAAATCAGAAGCCATTTTTGCCAAAAGCCGGTTGGAGGATACACCGATATTTACAGTAAAATGAAGTTCTTCACGAATGATATCCTTTAACTTATGGGCAAAGGCAATCGGTTCGCCGTAAAGGCTTGTGGTTCCTGTCATATCACAGAAGGCCTCATCAATGCTGTAGGCTTCCACCTCCGGTGCATACCGCCGGAGCAGCTCCATAAATTCGTTGGAGCGCTGAACGTAAAGGGAATAATGAGGTGGATATACTTTTAAATCAGGACATTTACGCCTCGCATGAGCCAGTGGTTCGCCGGTCTTTACGCCAAAGGCCTTGGCGGAAGGAGACTTTGCCAGGACAATACCGTGGCGCAGTTCCTCGCTGCCGCCGATCACGGCGGGAAAGGTGCGGATATCCGGGGCATCCGGATCCTGCTTTAGAAGTTCAGCGGCTTCCCAGCTTAAGAAAGCGGAATTTACATCAATATGATAGATTACTGGTTCTGGCATAAATGTCTCCACCTTTCTCTGGATTGGTAGTTGCATGAGATGTGTGAAAGCTGTAAAATGGATGAATGAAACACGATAATCATGTCAATTGATCAGCTTTTTTTAGTTTAATCTAAATTCATCATACCAGTATTATAGCAGAATGATCGAAATTTTCAACTAAAAAAGAACATATATTCGAATGATAAAAAGGAGAATACATATGGAAATCAAGGCAATACTTTTTGACCTGGACGGCACTTTACTGCCGATGGACCAGGAGGAATTTACAAAAACATATTTTAAATTGTTGGCGGCAAGGCTTGCACCATTGGGATATGAGCCGAAGAAATTGGTGGACAGTATATGGGCAGGCACCGCAGCTATGGTAAAAAATGACGGCAGCTGCACCAATGAAGAGGCATTCTGGCATGTATTTGCGCAAATTTATGGGCAGGACGCAATGAAGGACAAGCCGTGTATTGATGCTTTTTACTCCGAAGAATTCAGCAAGGCAAAAGCGGTCTGTGGTTTTACGCCTGCGGCCAGAGAAGTCATTGATGCGGTAAAAGAAAAAGGAAAAATGCCGGTGCTTGCCACGAATCCGATTTTCCCGTCTGTTGCAACAGAAAATCGGATTCACTGGGCCGGCCTTAATCCGGAAGATTTTGTGCGGTTTACGACCTATGAAAATTGCAGCCATTGTAAACCAAATCCTAAGTATTACATCGATATTGTAGATAGAATCGGCTGCAAGCCGGAAGAATGCCTGATGGTAGGAAATGATGTCAAAGAGGATATGGTGGTAGAAACGGTAGGAATGAAGGTGTTCCTTCTGACGGACTGCATGATCAACAAAGAGAATCGGGATATTTCTGCCTGGGCCCATGGGGGATTTAGGGAGCTGATGGAGTATTTGAAAACGATATAATTATAAAAAATGGAATAAAAATTGAATAACCGAGGATTTCTGCTTGTTATTCTAAAAATGATGAAAGCAGATATGAAGAAAAAGGAAAGCTGGGAGGTAATCATCCTGTGCTTTCTTTTTTTGAACTTTTTCTTAATGTTTATTTTTACTTATTGACAAATATGTCTACATATAGTATTCTGAATATGAAGACTACAGTGTGTAGACAAAAGGAGGTATAGCTATGAGTGAAATGAAATTAGGCGCAGTAGAATCACGTTTTGCAGATATCATATGGCAGAACGAACCTCTGAGCCCCGGAGAACTGGTAAAGCTTGCGGAAAAGGAATTGTCATGGAAGCGGACCACTACTTACACGATTTTAAAACGTTTGTGTGAGCGCGGAATATTTCGAAATGAGGAAAGAGTAATCACATCGGTAATCAGCCGTGAAGAATTTTATGCAATGCAGAGCGAAAAGTTCGTGGATGAAACCTTCGATGGCTCTTTGCCGGCATTCCTGACCGCATTTGGTTCCAGAAAGAAATTATCCGGGAAGGAAATTGATGAGTTAAAGCAGGTGATTGAAAGCATGAGGGGGTGACGAGATGGATTGGTACAAAATATTTCCGGAAATCCTGAACATGAGTCTGACTGCCAGTGTTGTGATTGTATTTGTTTTGCTGGCAAGATTATTTCTTAGAAAAGTACCAAAAATATTTTCCTATGCCTTGTGGGCAGTGGTTTTATTCCGGTTGTTATGCCCGGTGTCAGTATCTTCGCAGCTGTCCTTGCTTGGTCTGTTTGAGGTGCCGACGGAAGAGGGCACCGGTATCACAAGTACAGTGGAGTATGTTCCATCGGATATTGTACATACGGAATATCCCAGAGTCAACCTGCCGGTTCCGGGAGTTAGTGCGATTGTGAATGGCAATCTGCCACAGGGACAGGAACAGTTGGCGGCAGATCCGCTGGAGGCTCCGGTGACGATTGCTACCTATATTTGGCTGACAGGAATTCTGGGAATGCTGGTATATAGCATGATTTCTTTTTTCAAATTACGCCGGCAAGTAGTTGGCGCAGTGCCGCTTCGGGATAACATTTATTTGGCGGATCATATTGCATCCCCTTTTGTTATGGGATTGTTCCGGCCCCGCATCTATCTTTTAGCTTCCTTATCAGAGAAGGAACAGGAGTATATTATTCTGCATGAACAGCATCATATCAGAAGGTTTGACTATATCATTAAGGTGCTGGCATTTGCGGCGTTGTGTATTCATTGGTTTAATCCACTGGTTTGGGT
>JAGASC010000314.1 GCA_017621905.1 Roseburia sp. | reverse complement strand
TAAAAGAAAGACGTGCTGTAATTATGCAAACATATAAGAACGCATTGCAGGCAGGGGATAAAAATGTGTATTTTGTGGACGGACAAAAGATCTATGAGAGTGTTGGAAGAGATCTTTGCACGGTAGATAATATACATCCCAATGATTTGGGATTTTGGTGTATGGCAAATGCGATAGGGGAAAGTTTAAAAAATATATTAGGCAATTGTTAAATGTATCTTGCCAAGGGTTTTCGGAATGAAACAAATGTCTAATTAAGATAGGGAGCAAAGGAGAATAAGCGGATGAATGTACAGGAAATCGACCAGATTTTTGCGGAGACAGCTTATATTCGCACAAGTGGAAGCCAAGAAGAACTGACATGTGCAAAATATCTGCAAAAGAAGTGCGAAGAGATTGGACTGCAGGCGTATTTAGAACCATTTGAAGTAGATATGGCAGAAATAGAGGAGGCGACTCTTCTGGCAGATGGCAGAGAAATCACCTGCAAAGGGTACTTCTGTGCCGGTAGCGGGGAGGTGGAAGGAAATTTATACTATCTTACCAACACGGATTCTTATTCCTTAAAACAATGCAAAGATAAAATTGTTCTGCTGGACGGAGGTCTGGGGTATTGGACGTATCAGGATATCCTGGAGCATGGGGCTGCCGGATTTATCACGTATACCGGAAATGCAAACTATGCGGATGATGACATTGACCAGAAAGAATTGCGTTCTTATGTAAGCAAAGGAAATAAAATTCCGGGTGTAAACATCAATGCAAAAGATGCAATTGAAATCGTACGAAATGATGTAAAAAGCGCGAAAATTGTATTAAAACAGGAAGAGACCAAGGGAACTTCCCACAATGTGGTGCTGGATCTGCCCGGTGAGACGGATGAAATCATCGTACTGACGGCTCATTATGATTCTACCCCTTTATCTAACGGAGCTTATGACAATATGTCCGGCAGTATCGGACTTCTGGCAATCGCAGAAAATTTTGCAAAGAAATCACATCGTTACAGCCTGCGTTTTATCTGGTGTGGTTCGGAGGAAAGAGGCCTGCTGGGCTCTAAGGCATACTGCTGCCGGCACGAGGCAGAATTAGAAAAGATAGTCCTGAACATTAACCTGGACATGATTGGCTGTATCATGGGAAAATTTCTCGCTTTCTGCACAACAGAAGAAAAGATGGTGCATTATATCGAATACTTTGCCAGTGAGATGGGATTTGGTATAGAAGCGAAAAATGCAGTGCACTCCAGTGATTCCACGCCCTTTGCGGATAAAGGAATCCCTGCAGTCTCCTTTGCCCGGGCTGCCTCGGAAAATACGGCCACAATTCATAACCGCTATGATACGTTAAAGGTAATGAAGGCAGGTCAGATGAAGAAGGATATAGAGTTCGTGAACCACTTTGTAGATCGTATGGCAAATGCAAAGCAATGTCCGGTAAAAAGAGAGATTCCGAAAAATATGAAAGAGGATCTGGATATATATATGTGCCGGAAGCGCGAGAAAGATAAGGTCTGAGAGAAAAAATATTTGTAATACATATGAAAGAAAAAGGTGATAGATTATGTTAAAAGCAGGAGTAGCATTGGTAGACATTACACCGGAGCAGGGATTAGAACTTGCCGGATACCCTCACTATCCGAGAAATAATACAGGGGCGCACGACCCGTTGTACGCAGCGTGCATGTACTTAAATGATGGAAAGAAAGAAGTGGCAATGGTAACCCTGGATCTTCTTTTCTTCTCAAAACGGCACGTGGCAAAAGTCCGCAGCTGTGTTGAATCCGCCTGCGGCATCCCGGGCAACTGCGTTATGATCAGCTGTTCACACACCCATTCCGGCCCGTGGGCATCCGGCCGTCTGGACATCGAGAGCCTGGAGGCAGGAAAAGGACAGCCGAAAGAGTATGTGGAAAGCCTGATTTCCAAAATCACTGAGATTATAGTAAAAGCAAAAGCAGAGGCATTCGATGCAAAATTTGCTTCCGGAACAGCCCTTTGCGGCGCAGAATCCGGAGTTGGCGGAAACAGAAGATTACCGGGCGGTCCCCATGACCCGCTGGTAAGTGTGATGGCAGTCAAAGACATGCAGGACGCAGTGAGAGGAATTTTTGTAAACTACACCCTTCATCCGACCTTCATCCACGAGTGGAGCACCGTCTGTACTGCCGACTATCCGGGCTACCTTCGTCTGCAGCTAAGCGAGCTGGAAAAAGATGCGGTTGTCGGTTTCTCCCAGGGCGCATCCGGAAACCAGTCCAGCCGTTACTATCGTCAGGGTGAAAGTTATGACGAGGCAGAGCGCGTAGGAAGAATCCTCGGAAAAGCAGCATACACGGTTGTGGAAAAGGCTGACTGGAAAAGTGACATGGAAATTGAAACGGCCCAGACCACTGTCGAGGTTCCAATCCGTAACTTCGGTACAGAGGAAGAACTGGAAGCACAGGTGGCAAGGGATAAAGCCGTTTACGAAGATCTGTATGCAAAATATGGTGATTCCAAAGTCCGCGAAGAATATTATTTATGGCAGAATGCAAATCTGAAACTTCTTGGCTCGGAAGACCAGCTTGGATATGTAAAAATGCAGAAAAGAGGCATCAATATTGAACTTCTTTCCGATGAAGTGCCGGCTGAGGTCCAGGTATTCCGTCTGGGAGATACCTGCATCGTAGGTGTACAGGGAGAAGTATTCGTAGAGTATGCGCTGTATGTAAAAGCAATGGCAGGTTTTGGAACCGTTATATTCAACGAGCTGACCAACGGTGTACTGCCAGGCTACCTGTACACACCGGAATCTCTGGTGACAGGAGGCTATGAGACAGACACCTCCATGCTGGACGTAAGCTTTGGAAGAATGTTCATGGATGCTGTTTTAGATACTATTGAGAAATCATCTTTGGGAAAATAAAGGAGGGATGGAAAATAGTATGGCTTTCTATCAAAAAACACCGGATATCATTATACGTAACGGCACAATTGTGGATGGCACAGGAAAACCTTTGTATTATGCTGATATAGCTGTAGTAGGTGACAAAATCGATTACATAGGAGATTTGCGAGGCGTTTGCGGAAAGCTGGAAATTGATGCATCCGGTAAGTATGTGACACCGGGCTTTATCGACTCGCATGCTCATTCCGATCAAACAATCTGGGGAAACCCGGAGGCGCAAAGCGCTGTACGGCAGGGCGTTACTACAGAAATTGTTGGAAACTGCGGTTTTTCCATGCGGACACTCATGGATGGGGTAGCATATGACGAAAAATCAAAGGGAATTGACTGCGTGTATAATCTGCCCGGGCCATCATACCCGAAGGGAAGTATGGCAGCAACACTGGATAAAGTGGAGCAGATGGGCACATCCATCAACACAGCATGGCTTTGCGGTCATAATGATTTGCGTGTCATAGCAGGTCTGCATACGACAGATTATACAAAAGAACAGTTCCAGACCATGGCTGACTTTTTGCGGGAAGCAATGGAAGCCGGTTTTATTGGCTTTTCCACAGGCCTGGAATTTGCCCCCGGTGTGGTGTCACGCCCGGAGGAAGTGGAACGTCTGGCGGCGATTGCTGCGGAGTATGATGCCAATTATTCTACGCATATGAGAGATGAGGGAACTTACCTTTTTGAAGCAATCGAGGAGTTTTTGAATGTCATCCGCAAAACAGGGATGCGGGGGACCATATCTCATTTAAACGTCAAATATGATAACGGTATTCCGGATGAATACTTGGAGCAAAGCATGCAGATGCTGCGGGATGCAAGAGAAAAAGAGCATCTGAATGTTTATGCAGATATGCTGCCCACCTGCTTTGCCAGTGGAGATGCGCTTGCCATGTTACCGCCGTGGCTGTATGCGGATGGCTGGGAGAGTGCCAGAAAAATTCTGGCAGATCCGGAGGGACGGGCGAGAGTAAAAGCAGACTTATGCCGCTACTGGCGTTTTCTGGCTGCCGGGCAGTGGGATCGTCTGTTGTATATCCAGCCACCTTATATGCCGGAAATTTGTACAACGCCTTTTTCAGAATTGGTCAAAGCTTCGGGAAAAGAGCCGGTAGATTTTTTCCTGGATGTCATGCAGGCGGCTCCTGCCATGCAGGATGTGGAGCAGTGTCTGATGCAGGGTGTTGTATTTCATGAACAGACAATGATTGATAGTGTGGTGAAAGATCCGATTTACATGTGGATGACGGATTCCTTTGCCACAGTGGAAGAAGGACCTTTGGCCCATAACACTGCCAATATTCAAAACTATATGAGCATGACATACTTTTTTGCGCATTATGTTCGAGACGCAGCTGCGATTCCGATAGAAAAGGCACTGATGAAAGTGTCCTCCATTCCGGCACAGCATTATCAGTTAAGAAAGCGCGGCGTCCTTGCAGAAGGGTATTATGCAGATATCAATGTATTTGATATAGACAAGCTGCAGATTCAGGCGACCTTTGCCAAGCCTAATAAATATTGTACCGGCATGGATTATGTCATTGTGAATGGTGAACCGGTAATCGCAAAGGGTGAACATACCAAAGCACGTCCGGGGCAGGTGTTGCGGCATAAGGTGTGAGAACAGTCCTTTGAATCGGGAAGCGGGCAAGATAAGGATTAAGGAAATATACCGGTAAGAAAGTATGGGGAATTGATATTATGAAAAAAAGTTATGTATACGCACTGACCACTGTATTGATCTGGTCAACCATGGCAGCCGTGGTCAAAAAAATGTTGTCAGATATACCAAATTTGGAGGCCCTTTCTATCAGCAGTTATTTTTCGTTTCTTTTTTTGTTGATGATAAATGTCAAAAACGGAATGGTAAAAGAAATGAAAAAATTTTCCATCAAAGACTATGGAATTATGAGCGGCCTGGGGTTTCTTGGTTTATTCCTGTATTCCGCTTTGTACTATTACGGAATAGCACAATTGAGTTCGCAGGAGGCATGCATCTTGAATTACCTGTGGCCAATTATGATAGTCATTTTTTCCTGCATGATTCTGAAGGAGCGGATGACACTTATGAAAGGTGTCGCCATGGTATGCTCGTTTATCGGTATCATAATTCTTTCCATGGGAAATGGCGGCACAGCAGCCGGGAATACTGCATTGGGTATGATTAGCTGTGTGATGGCCGCAATATGCTATGGCTTATTTTCGGTGCTGAATAAAAAAGCGGGCTATAATCAGAATATTGCGATGATGGTAATTTGGCTGGTGACAGCAATTTGTGCAATGATACTTGGAATGATGACAGAAACCTGGGTCCCGATTCAGGGGTTACAATGGATTGGAATATTATGGCTGGGAGTGGTAATTGATGCTGTTGCGTATTTGCTCTGGGCATTAGCACTGAACGGAAGCGAAAATACAGCAAAGATAGCGAATCTTGCTTACTTAACGCCATTCTTGT
>JAGASC010000313.1 GCA_017621905.1 Roseburia sp. | reverse complement strand
TAAAAGCAATATCTGTAGCAACTCTGCCCTTAGGTGTGCGATTTAAAAGTCCATTTTGAATCAGATACGGCTCATAAACGTCCTCAATAGTACCGGAATCCTCACCGATTGCTGCAGATAAAGTATCCAATCCAACCGGTCCTCCGCCAAATTTATAAATAATAGTTTCCAGAATATTACGGTCCAAATGATCTAGTCCCAGTTTATCCACATCCATTAGATCTAGTGCCAGATTTGCCACATGTTCCGTTATAACACCGTTGTATTTTACTTGCGCAAAATCTCTTACTCGCTTCAAAATACGGTTCGCCAAACGCGGAGTACCACGACTTCTACGTGCCAACTCAATTGCACCTTTTTCATCAATTTCAACATTTAAAATACGAGCTGAATGCTTAATTATAAGCTTCAACTGTTCCACACTATAAAATTCAAGATGATGTATAATTCCAAATCTATCACGTAACGGTGCTGTCAAAAGACCTGCCCTGGTTGTCGCACCTACTAATGTAAAGCGCGGTAAATCCAATCGAATAGAACGGGCACTTGCCCCCTTTCCAATCATAATATCAATAGCATAATCTTCCATTGCAGGGTACAGTACCTCTTCTACCTGACGATTCAATCTATGAATTTCATCCACAAACAGAATGTCGCCTTCCTGCAAATTATTAAGAATTGCAGCCATTTCACCTGGCTTTTCAATGGCCGGACCACTGGTTACTTTACAGTGAACACCCATTTCATTTGCAATAATATTGGCCAAGGTAGTCTTACCAAGACCAGGAGGACCATAAAATAAAACATGATCCAAACTGTCTCCACGGCTTTTAGCAGCATCTATATATATTTTTAAAGTATCCTTTACTTTGTCCTGTCCTATATAATCACATAAAAATTGTGGACGCAAAGAACCCTCTATTTTAATATCTTCTTCTTGAACTGTTGTTTCAATAATTCGCTTGGCCATTACCTACCCTCAAAACATATTTTTTAGTGCAGCTTTTAAAAGCGCCTCGACATCCATCTCTGCTGCATTCTCAACTGATTTCACTGCTTTAAGCGCATCAGAAGCAGAATATCCCAATGCAACAAGAGCTTCCACTGCTTCTTCGCTATTGTTTTCCTGAATACCTGCACTCATTCGAATCCCATTCACTTCACGGCTCACCAGAGTTTCCTCTACCGAAATCTTATCTTTTAATTCCAAAATCAAACGCTGTGCAGTCTTCATACCAATACCGGGAGCTTTTGAGATTGCCTTAGCATCACCTGAAATAATTGCGAATCGCAACGCTTCCGCATCCATTACAGATAAAATAGCCATTCCACCCTTGGGACCAATGCCACTGACTGTAATACACTTTTTGAATATTTCCAAATCTTCATGACTTAAAAATCCATACAGCCAAATCGCATCCTCTCTGACACTGGTATATGTATATAACTGCACCTCCTCACCGAGCTGCGGTAAATACGCAATACTAGCCGGAGAAAGCAATATACGATACCCCACATCATGAACATCCAAAATAATACTGTCTTCTCCGATGTAAGCCAATTTTCCTTTGAAATAAGCGTACATAATCTGCTCCTTCTATTCTACACTTTGATGTGTCATTTTTAACTTCCTGAATACACACAACAAACATACACAATGTATAGAAGCTGTAACAATCCAGGTAACCGGATAAGATGTATACAATACATTCAAAGTTTTATGAGTCTG
>JAGASC010000312.1 GCA_017621905.1 Roseburia sp. | reverse complement strand
TAGATACTTTAAAATATGAAGGACACAAATATTATAGGAATGCCACAGGTAACAAACTGGAAATCGAATTGAAGGACGATGAAATTCGCGCTACCCTTCATTACCAGTTTTACGATAATATTTCTGCAGCCAGAACCTGGACGAGCATTGATAACATTTCCACCGAAAACGTTGGGCTTGAATATGTTTCTTCCTTCAGCCTGACCGGAATCGGCAAAGAGTGTGAGACGGCAAAACGCAACAAAATGAAGGTATCTATCCCTCATAATTCCTGGTGCCGCGAAGTGGACTGGCAGACCTATACTTTAGAGGAATTAGGTTTACATAACGCCAATTCTTTTTCTATGAAACGAATCAATATTTTCAATACCGGCACATGGTCTACCAAGGAGCACCTTCCGATGGGGGCTCTTGCAGATGCTTCCAATGCCAGCTGCCTTATGTGGCAGATTGAAAATAACGGTTCCTGGCAGTGGGAAATCAGTGATATTGCAGGTTATCTCTATCTGAAATTGAGCGGACCTACGGAAAATGAAAACCACTGGCATAAAGAGCTAAAACCGGGCGAAAGCTTCGAAAGTATCAAGACCGCTATTGTCGTAGGCACTGATTTCAATGATGCACTGCAGCAGATGACGCTCTATCGCCGCAAGATTGTAAGATACAATTCCGCTGATGCTTCTCTCCCGGTCATCTTTAATGATTACATGAATTGCCTGTGGGCGGATCCTACCACTGAAAAAATGATTCCGGTTGTTGATAAGGCTGCCGAGGCCGGTGCGGAATACTATTGCATGGACGCGGGCTGGTACGCAGACGGAACCTGGTGGGAAACCGTAGGGGAATGGCAGCCCTGTGCCTGGCGTTTTCCGGGCGGTATAAAGGAAATTTTTGATTATATTCGCAGCAAAGGTATGATTCCGGGTATTTGGCTTGAAATCGAAGTGATGGGAATTAACTGCCCTATTTTGCCGCAGTTTACAGATGATTGTTTCTTTGTAAGACATGGAAAACGTGTCATTGACCATGGCAGATATCAGTTGGATTTCCGAAATGAGAAGGTGCGCAGATTCGCGACCGAAGTGATTGACCGGGTTGTTACGGAATACGGTGTGGGTTATATTAAGATGGACTATAATATTGACGGCGGCATCGGTACGGAAGTTTCTGCGGACAGTTTCGGAGATGGGTTATTGGAACACAATCGGGCATATATACAGTGGATATCGGACATCATGGACAAATATCCGGAACTGATTATTGAGAATTGCTCCAGCGGTGGTATGCGTATGGATTATGCGCTGCTGTCACAGCACCCGATTCAGTCTGTGACAGATGCATCCGATTACCGGCATATGGCTCCCATTGCGGCTGCCTGTGCTTCCGCTGTGCTGCCGGAGCAGGCAGCGATTTGGTCTTATCCTGTTTCTGCCGATAACAAGTATGCAGTTATTACTAATATGGTCAATTCCATGCTTGTACGGATGCATTTGAGCGGCGAAATTGCCGGATGGAACGAAGAACAATTTGCACTTGTGAAAGAGGGAGTTCGCACATATAAGGCGATTCGTGACAACATTAAGGGGGCGGTTCCTTTCTATCCTCTGGGCGTGGAAAGTTACCATAAAGATTGGCTCTGCGCAGGTTACAAAAATGAAAAGGAAACCTATCTGGCAGTCTGGAGAATGGATACAGAAAAAGATTCCCTGGATATTCTTCTTGAGAATCTCTGCATGCCTGCTGTAACGGATGCTGAAATTATATATCCTCTCATGGATGGTTACCAAGTCACTGCGGATTCGGAATCGCTCTGCATAGCATTACCCGAAAGATTCAGCGGTGTGATTATTCACTTAACATAGGCAATTTATTTTTGAAGAAAAAAGGCTGTCGTATTTGTGCGGCAGCCCCTTCTTGCTCCAAAATCACATCTCCACCACTTCTACACGACAGGTATGCTCCTTTGTTTCCTTTTCATATCCAATTCCAATATCCTTTCCCAGCCTTGTCTTCCCGCTCTACACGATATTTGTCCCGTGACGACAGATCTACCAGGTTCACCACCGCTGACAATTCCACTTCATTGCTATAGGACAGAATCAGTGTCTCGTCTCCCAGATACTTCTACTTATTCCACAGCTTTTCAGTGAACAAGTTACGCTTTTTCCAATATAAGAATTTCATGACTGTAATCTTTCCAGCCTTCTCTCTTTATTCCCATATGCATCAATACTTCACCGGAATATTTCTTGCCGGTGTTTCTATCCACATACACAGCAGCGCTGTCCAGTCCTTTCAGTCTGATACACTCATAGGAGGGGTTTGCCATGCCCTTAATGACAAATATCTCCACAACAGCAGTCTTCTTGTCTTTGCTTACAAATTCCCATACCGTCAGATTTCCTTCAAAGGGAGACTTGATCCGATACATATCGCCTTTATGAAATACCGGTGCCAGCTCCTTGCAAAGTGCGATCTGTTTTTTCACTTCTGCAAGTTCTTCCTCTGTCAGGGTGGACAAATCCAGTTCATAGCCAAATTGTCCCGCTAATGCCACATAGCCTCTGGTCTTGATGTCAGTGGTTCTGCCGGTCTGATGGTTCGGACACGCGGATACATGGGCACCCATTACCATGGCCGGATATCCATAGCTGGTGCCGGTCTGGATGTACTGTCTTTCCACCGCATCCGTGTCATCGCTGGTCCAGAACTGGTCAAAGAAGCAGAACATTCCCAAATCGAATCTGCCGCCGCCACCGGAGCAGCCCTCCATGAGCACATGCGGGAATCTCTCTTTTATGGTGCCCAGGATGCGATACAAGCCCATCATATATCTGTGCGCCACCTCACGCTGCCGGTCCGGGGACCAATAGGCGGAACCGATTTCCGACATATTGCGGTTCATATCCCATTTTATGTATTCAATATTGGCATTGCCCAGAATTTCTGACAATGTGTCAATGATGTAATCGCATACTTCTGTGCGGGAGAGATCCAAAATCAGCTGGTTGCGTCCCTCGCTGCTGCTTCTGCCCTGCACGTGGAGGCACCAGTCCGGATGCTTCCCGTATAGCTCGCTCTCTGTGGAAATCATCTCCGGTTCAAACCAGAGGCCAAATTTCATGCCAAGTGCATTAATCTTTTTCGCCAGGGACGCCAGGCCGTCGGGCAATTTATTTTTATCTACGAACCAGTCTCCCAAAGATGTGTGATCATCATTCCGGTGGCCGAACCAGCCGTCGTCTAAAACCATGAGTTCCACACCCATCTCTGCCGCCTTTTTGGCAATTGCCACAATTCTGTCCTCGTTGAAGTCAAAATAGGTAGCTTCCCAGTTATTGATAAGGATCGGTCTTTCCTGATCCCGGAATTTTCCACGACAAATACGTTCGCGGATAAATTCATGATAGGTACGGCTCATTTTGCCAAATCCACGGTCGGAATAGACCATAACACATTCCGGTGTCTGGAAGCTTTCCCCGCAGTCCAGTTTCCACTGGAAATCAAAGGGATTGATGCCTGTAAAAAACCTGGTTTTGTGGAAGGAATCTACATATGCACCTGCGTGGAAATTGCCGCTGTATACCAGATTCATGCCGTATACTTCTCCCATATCTTCGCCGGCGTCATGGGACGCCAGACATACAAATGGGTTCTGGTAATGGCTGGAAGAACCTCTCGCACTGTCGATTGCCTGCAATCCGTGGAGCAGCGGCGTTCTCTCCATCATGCGTTCTCTCGCCCAGGCGCCATAAAAATGTACAAAATCAAAATCGTTGTGGTCAAAATCGATGCACCCAGAATCCACGTTGTACAAAGTTACAGTGGCCTTGCCTGCATTCACATAACGGTTGCTCCGTACAATTACATTGCGGTCGCCATATGCGGTGTAGCACAAAACGGCCTGCAGTCCGGACAGTTCATCCTCGAGATAGAGTTCCAGCGTCTGTGCTTCGCTGTCGTCCTCCACATAGGAAGAGGGCATATCAGACAGTGCCGGTTTTCCATCGTAGATTTTATGGCCGGTGTAATACAGTTTTGATACGGTGCTGCCATCTGCGTACTGGGCATGGAATGCCGGCATGCGGTAATCGCCGTCACCGTAGGTTGGCAATTCGAAAAGATGGACGTTCCGTGCTATTTTTTCTGAAAAATCCATGCAGACTGGGTCAAATGAATAGTTTTTCCCGGCTGGTTTGTCCAGCATATCAAACATGTCGTAGGTTTGTTCGATCCGCTTGCCATAATGGATATGGAGGGGAAGTTTTCCATCATAAATCCCGATGATGTAACTGGTGTCCGGGGTCTGGATGTTAAATATGGCATGTTCTTTGTCATATAAAATCGGCATAGCTTGTCTCCTTTGTCTGTCATTTTTTTTATAATAGCACAAGCTTTTCCTTTTCACAATAAATAAACATATATCATTTGCACTGCTTTTGTGCGGACAAAAGGCCGGTCTGTCGTATTATCTTTCAAATACCACCGGATACATTAAGTAACTGATTATTCCTATCAATATAAGCACTGCGCCGACCACCCAGTAAAATCGAATCAGGCTATTCGTCGTCCCATAAATGTCCAGCACCCCTTGCAGCACGCTTCCAACCGTAAGCGTGGCAATCCCCGCATGATATAGGTTTTTCGCCAATATGCCGGGATATCTTTTCCGGCGGGATAAACCGATCACAAGGTACGGCAAAGTCCCCCCAACAAGAGGAAACGCAAATGCATAAATCATATAAAAAGAATAGACCTCGTGGCTAAAAATCTCATAGACAGCGCCAAAAATCATACAAAATAATGATATGAGCAGGTAAATAAATGCTGTCCTGACTGCGCTCCTTGATGTTCTGTCAATATCCGATGTATACAATATCGCTCACGCTCCTCTCCTTTATGCTTCTCCCGCTCGTAGTA
>JAGASC010000311.1 GCA_017621905.1 Roseburia sp. | reverse complement strand
TCTACGGCAGTTAGAGTTCTGTCGGCCTCTTTCGTAGAGTGAGGCGTCTCTCCGGCAGATTTACAGTATGACCGGCTACTATCAAAAGGTGGATAGGGACAGATACGTTTTACTTACCGGCACTTTCAAAAGATTACTCATGCCGGGTCAATGATGCGCTTTCCAATTCACAAAGGTTACTACGGCAAGCCCACGCATCACACAGGTGTATCAAACCTAAAGTGGCTTCTGATTAGCAAATTGCTAAACCCCCAACCGGCCGATCCGCCAGCCAAGACGCTCTGGGCCTAATTACTATTTACCCTCGCCCAGACGAGCTTTTCTATAAAATCCGCTGCAACTCACCGGCCGCAGCCTTACACTCTTCACCACCTTTCCTGAAGGCCGCTCTCACAATCTCCAGCGTCTAACACAGCCTTTTCTACTCAAGAACATCTTACCATACGTTTCGGAAGCTGTCAACATATACCAATATTTAACCGTATAACGGTTTACCCGTTCACGTTTTTCGCAAACGGGTAAACCGTTATTCACTATAAAAAGGGGTGAATGCTAACATTAGCATTCACCCCTTTTTATGCCTATTGCACTTTTCTCTGTCCCGCAGGGTATTTGAAGCCAAGCAGCGCACCTATAACATTAAGAATAATATCATCAATATCAAACGCTCCTATCGTACCAAACAACTGAAGCATCTCTATCAATAGGATTCCTCCTATGGTGAAAAGCAAAAAATATCGAAGTCGATTCATTTTTTCGCTCACATTAGGAAGGAAAAGGCCAAACGGCACCATGATAAATATATTTCCTATTATATTTATGGCTGACAAAACCCTTGCATTTACAGAAAACGTGTCGTCAAAAATAACTCTACCAAGGTCTTGAATGCTTCTTAACGGAATCAGCTGTATATTCCTCTCAATATAATCCCAATACAACTTACTATTTGTAATTGCCTGCGGCTTTCTGCAAATTGTAATTAGAATTACGAAAATACCGTAAACTATTAAAAGTTTACGGTATTTCCATTTTTTTATAGAGTTTCTTTCATTCACGGTTTTTCTTGTTTTGGCCATCTTTTTCTCCTTAAAACGACAAAATCACCATTCCAATTCAAATCCCACTTCCGGCTCATCCTCTAATTGTTCTTCCTCTAATATTCTTATAGAGTCCTCTTTCCCATCCGCTATCTGTTCCCCTGCAAAAAAAAGATACAGCGCAGCCAAAGCTAAAATAAAAATAGAAAAACATACTCCTACCATGAGCATCTTTCTCTTTGGCTTCTCTTTTTCCTTTGCTACTGCATTCCCTACGCAATTCTGTTCCCAGACATCTGCATCATTTACCAAATAGTCTATCGGAACCCCAAATAGAATGCTCAAGCATTTTAGGTTTTCAGTTGATGGAACTGCATCACCCACTTCCCATCTTGATACTGCCTGCCGAGACACCTCCAAGCTCTCAGCCACCTTCATTTGTGTCAGCCCTTTTGCTTTTCTCAAAGAAACTAACTTTTCCGCTAACTTCACCTTATGTACCTCCAAATTAGGACAAGGCTCATTAAATGTAAACCGTGTGCGGTTTACATTTAGGCAATCTATGGTTGCCTAATCACATTTTTTGGAAAAAAGCACCGAGCAGAGCCGGTCAAAACTCCGCCCGGTACGCTTTTATCTCTGCAGATTGCTATATTCAGCCAGCTCCGCAGCATGGCTCCCTCTGTATTCCTCCATCATGGTAGAAAGCAGCTCGCTCACGCTCTGGCGCCGCACATAAGCAATTTTTTGAATATCATTATACAAACTTGGCAGCACCGACAGGCTGATCCGTTTCTTCAGCTCCCGATCCGCCTTCGGCCGACCTCGGTTCCCTGAGCTGACCACCGGTGCTGCAGGCGCATCGATCATTCCGCCAATGATACTCTTTCTTTTGTTCTCCCGATCCTGTAGCTTACCCATGGCACTGCTCCCCCCTCTTCATCTTTCCTGAAATAATCATTTCTGCAACTGCTTTGTACTCTGTAGCGATCTCGCTGTTCGGAGCCTGCTCCACCACAGCCAGTCCATCATAAATTCCCTTCTTCGCTGCGGCCAAACGCTTCACAACACCCAGCAGATTGTATTCCTCTTTCAGCAGACCGAGGATCTCCCGATCATCCGTCACCCGTGTGTCATGCAGCGTAGCCAGGACGCCGATGACCTTCAGTTCTGGATTGATAAGCTCCTGTATCTCCCGGATGCTATCCTGCAACTGCGTCAGGCCACGATAGGCCAGATAATCCGTTTTCACGGGAATCAGAACACCATCGGCGCAGGAGAGCGCATTGATTGTCAGGATGGAGAGCTGCGGGGGGCAGTCTATCAAAACATAATCGTAGTCCGCCTTCACCGGATTCAGTGCCCGATCCAGGATCTTCTCTCGACTGGCTCTGGAGAGCATCTCCATCTCCATAGGTGCCAGATCAATAATTGACGTGACAATATGCAGATTCTCCCGGAGCGGCTGGATGCACTCTCTGACCGGCGCTCCGTCCTTTTTCAGAACATCTACAATGGTGCGCTGCATCTCCAGCGGCTCCAGACCAACACTGATCGTCAAGCTGGCCTGACTGTCCAGATCGATCATCAGCACCTTTTTCCCTGCAGCTGCCAGAGCGACACCAAGATTATGTGTGGTGGTTGTCTTTGCGACGCCGCCCTTTTGATTTGCGATTGCAATAACTTTCAAACTGCTCACACTCCCTTATATACGTTATTTCATTTATTCATATTATATAAGTTATATAAATTATATCTGCTATTTCTGTTATTGTCAACATAATGAAAAGAACGCCGGCAGTTCACATCCTGCCGGCGTTCTTTTCATTATGAAAGTTCAATTAACATACAGCTGCTTCGGCTCATCTAAGCACTTCTACCGGTGTCTCAGGAAAAAGCCGTCCTTTTACAATATTTTCATTCTTTCATTGCTTCCATTTCTGCGATCGTTAAGTTGTTGCGCTCGATAAGAAAAGAACCAATCTCATTTCCCTGAAAATCATATAAAGGAATGTAATAGGAATTGGGCTGATTTTTCTGCCATTCAATGGCGTCCTGTGGTGTCTCAAATTTAGGGTGACTCAAATCACTGGTTCGGACATATCCTTCCTGTCCATCCGTCCCAATTGCAGCCTGTAAATCCGGTTTTTTTCCTACTTCATTTGCCATTAATCCATTTCCATAAGTCTCTCCATGAACATTCTTAGGGAAATTGCCGTTAATAAGCGTCATCTGCTCAACAGGCAGCACGGATGCTTCTCCTTCTCCAAGGGCAATTTTTTCTTTGGCTTCTTCCAGACTATATCCGGTTACATCCATTGCCCCTCCAATCGCAAACTCACCAATGACCTCTTCCTGAAGATTGTACAGCGGCACCGTATATACCTCCGGTCGAGCCTGCATGTAGATCATTGCCTCTTTCGGATTCTCGATATCCGGCTTTTTTACATCATCAGATCTTACATAACCTGCCTGACCATTGGTGCCAATAGCCGAAATCAGTTCTGGCTCATATCCAACAATTTCAGAAAGAAGCGCAGATCCATATGTCTTTCCGTTACTACTCACAGGATAATTCCCATCATCCAGCTGATATGCAAGAGCTCTGGCCGCTCCGACGATTTCTGTCGCATTCAGCGTATCCGAAATGAAATGATCTCCATTATAAAGATCAACTTCTCCCTGACTATATGCGCCAGACGAAGAAGAAACGCCGGTGCTTATGGATGCTACCTGAAAATAGTAGTTTGTGGTATTGTACATCATACCGGTTTCCTTCAAAAGGCGCCCTGAAGCATTATAAAGACGCGCATTTGCTCCCATACTTCCAGTAGGTACATTCCCTCCATTCATGGTCTCGACCCAAGTAGCGGCCCGATAGCGGCTGCCGCCATCAGCATACAATGCAGAATACGCAGTATATGAGTAGTTTCCAGTCCCGTAATATTTCGAGATGGTGGAGTCATACTCAGCAGCGCTTGCTATGACAGTAAGTGTCGCACACATCACGATGGCTAACATCAAACTCAAAATCCGCTTTTTCATATTTTCGCTCCTTTCTGCTTTCTTGATATCATATTACCTGTATCGCCTGCACCTTTAATTTAAAAGAAATTCTCATTAAATGTAAACCACTTGCGGTTTACATTTAGGCAATCTATGGTTGCCTTCGGCCATTTTTTCTCCATTCCTTCATTAATGACAAAACCACCTCTATGCAGAGGTGGTTTTGCTTTTTATATAAGCTATTTCTGTTATTTACTTTATATAAACTAATTCGCTATTACTCTAACAGGCGCTCAAAGTCTCTTTTGCCGTAGATAACACGGGCAACAGTTACCACCTTTTTTTCTTCATCCACCCAATAAAACATCATATAATTCTGTACTAATAACTTTCGATACTCATGCTTCAGAGGCCGAAGTGGTATGTAGGCAGGGTTTGCATACGGAAATACCGGTATACTATCTCCTGCCTCGACAAGCTCTGTAGCAAGCCGATCCGCTGCCAGCGGATTATTTAACTCTCTGCTTATATACCGCACAATTTCGACCATGTCCTTGCGTGCAACAGGCAAATACTCTAAATTATACAGCCCGCTCCCCTCCTATGGCCTCTTTCATAGCCTTTAGTACCTCTTTGGATGAATATCTCTTGTCGGTCATCTCCGCCTCACGTTCCGCTTCCTGCAGCTTAAAATATACTTCACTCTCAAACTGCAGATTTTCAAACGCCTCCATGCTCAAAACAACCATATCTCCATACCCATTTTTTGTAAGAAAAACCGGTTTTGCAGTTTCATGCACAGTTCTGGAAATATCCGCAAAGTTATTCCGCAGATCAGAAACAGGTCTAATCATATTCATAGCATCAACCTCCTTGTAATTATTTTAGCATAATTACGCTAAAATATCAACTGCAAGCTCTGCCAAAATTTCATCATAATATTTTGCGACCGTTCCACGGTCAATCTGCAGCGCCCTGGCAATTTCTGTTTTCTTCTTTACCTCTGGATGGGCGCACATATACTCAAAAATCTGTCCTCGCTTGCTCGGCTGTCCGTTTTTATTTCTCCAGTCCTTATTACCATTTATTTCATCACGCACAAAATTCATTAACTTTATATGCTCTGACTGCTTCCGCCAGTTTCTCTTATTGACCGGCATTGCCAGTCCGGATAGCTTAGCAATATCATCCCTGGGAAATGTAACATAGTCCTCATTGAACATCTCCAGAGCACACACAATATCATCCTGGGTAAAACGATTGATTTCCTCCTCGCTCATCTCGTCATAAGGCCGAAGCAGGGAGAAGGCGTCGCGCCGCAGCTCGTCTTCATCGATCCCACACTTCTTCGCATAGATCGCCAGCGTCATAATCCCATAAAACCGATGACCCACACGGATCTCGCTTCCGATGCGCCGCAGCCACCAATCGTAGAGATCTCTTTTCACCGTCCACCGGCCACGGCGCTCATGGCGTACAATTCGCTTGTCATACCATTCCGGGTATTTCGCCTTCGCCTCCTCCAGAGGTAACCGGCTCTTCATCATAATGCCTTGTACTTTCTGTCGCTCCCCGCTTGTATCAGGGATAAAGCGTATCATATCCTCCAGCTGTACCCGGCCACCATAGCGGAAGGCCACCACAGGGAACTCCCTCCCCAGCTTGGAGCCGGAGCCGATCACACGAAACCCCTGCATGATACCCTGCATCTGCGGCTCTTTAATGGTAGAAGTAAACCTGTTCCAGATCTGCCGGGTAAGCGCATACTTCATCTCCTTTAGATATTTCTGATTCTGTGGATACATAGGTACAGGCTCTTCCAGGACATAATACAGATGCAGCCCAGTTCCGCTGTTTACAACAAAGGTTGCTTTGGGCAGAATATCCTTGTTCATCTGATGCAAAGTATCTCGGAGCTGGGGCATTCCGACACCATCCAGATCGAACACCAGAGCATACAGATACCGGGCATTCTTTCCGCAGCGTCGCTTTCCATAGTAAGAAATAGGAGAGATAATAGTAAAATCTGTCTCCTGCAGCTCCTGCAGCGTGTCCAGATCATCCGTAATAGTATATCTCTTCGCCCGACCGTCACCCTCGATCTCCAGAGCGATCCCGTTAGCCTTGCCCGACTGTGGGATCGTCACAGCAATTCCATTCGCTTTGGCGTCCTCATAATGGCCCCGGCGCTCAAAAGCACCCTCCGGGAAGATCTCCCGATAGAACTCATACGCATTCACCGGCTCCAAAAATTTCCGAAGATGCTCATTTTTCTCCTGATACAGACGCTGCTTACGATCCAGCTCTACACCATACTCTGCCCTATTCATAAACACACCTCCAGTAAAAGAAAAAGAAGCAAAAAGAAAAATCGCTGCGGCGAGATACCGCCTGCGGGCGGGAAGGGGGAAAAGAGGGAGTCAAAGAGCGCCGCCAAAGGCGGCTTAAAGAGAAAGTCACCTCCCCCTTTTCCCCCTCACTCCGGCTATGGAAACCGTGGAAAACCCTACGGGTTTACACACCGTTCCCACAGCCTCCGTACACCCCTTTTTTCCCCTCCGACTTTCTCCCGAAAGAAAAAACTCTTAGTCTCTTTCCCTATAAAGGGGGGCATATATTATCAATGAAGTAAATCAGCATTTTTTGATATAAGTATAGCCTGTCCAGGAAGAAAATTCAAGCCCCCGGACAGGCTTATTTCACAGGGGTATAAACCGCTTTTTCAGCCCTGTAAGCCCACCAAACCGATGGAAGGAAAAGAGAACGGTCCCTCTCTTCGACCCCCGTCACAGGCGCTCCACAGGCCAATACCATCCCTTATATCTGTCTTGCTCTCATATCCGCAGGAACAGCGGCCAGCGGCTTTGTGTGGTGGAATATAATCTCCCAATAGCACGTCCTGTAATTTGCCTTAAGACGCCGATCCAGCATCACATTATACTTGTGATACTCTTCTCTCCAGTCCTTGTCGTAGATCATATCGGCATAACCTTCTGGATAGTTTCCAGTGATACCTATTCTCCGGATCAGCCAGTGTCCGGCCTCATCTTTCTGGAATAGCTCCTGTATCAGATTCCTAACCTCCGCTACCTCAAAATCAACCGTATACGGTGTCTCCAGCACTGTTTCCCACAACATCACAGAGCGCAAACGCCCATTTCCATCCTTGTAGCGGTGCTCCTGTTCCGTCGATGAAACCACCACATACCCAGTATGCTCTTTCTTCGGCTTTAGCTTGCGATCTACATTGGCACGTTCCTTTGCCATCCGCAGCAGATTTTTATTTAATCCACGCTGCAGCGCACTTTCTTCCTGTTCTGCAGCCAGGGCGGCCTCCAGTCCAGATATTGTCTTTGCTGCCGCAGCTTCTGCTGCGGCAATCTGGCTCTTCGCCGCATTTCTCGCTTCTTGGATTTCTCTGTCAGCATTGTATTTACTATTCAATGCCTCCTGCTTTGCTGCAGAGACCTCCCGGAGCTGCTGATCGTATTCTTTCTTTGTCAAAATCACATGGGACCATTCCTGGTCGATATAGCCGCCAGGAACTTCTTTGTACCCCATCATCGTCTTTTTTACAAATTCGCTCATGGCCGCACACCTCCTTATAGGTTCCTGATGTAATTATCGGCCACAACGCTGATTCTATTGTGACCCAGCGCCTTGCTGCAGATCAGCATGGCAGCCTTATCCAACTTTCTCCCTGCCTCGTCCTTTCTGCAGACATAGACCTGGCTCTGGAAACGCTTCCCCGTCCCCCTGTTCACCCGGTCAAAGGGGATCTCCTCGATGGGCCGGGCGTTGGCCCGGTATATGGCGGTTGCGTACTCGCCCCGGTAGGAGTGGATGTCGGCGCTCTTATGGACGAACTGCCAGACCTTCTCATCTGCCGGCGTGTTCTGTATTCTCTCTACAATCATACCTACATCTTTCCCAATGATCGGACTCATACGCTCCCGGCCACCTTTGCCGCTGCGTACATGGGTGAAAAACTCGCAGTCAAACATCCTGGTATCCTGCAGCACCTCCAGATGCCGTTCAACACCCGGCGTCCGTTCACTGGCCGGAAGGCTCTCGATCCGGGAGATCTCCGCCTCGATCTGCTCCCGTGTTACCAAATCGCTCCCCTTCAGGCTCTCCAGCTCGGCTCTGCGGAGCCCTGTCCCCCGGCAAAACCGAATCAACTCATCATTATTGGTTTTAGAGAAGTGTTTGTCACGCACCCGGACGCCGCGGCTCCTCTTGATATCCTGGCGGTTTCTTTTCGGAGGGGTAAAATAATCTTTATCCTCTGGCGTGATCCCGTAGAGCTTCCCCATGGCCTTTGCCTCTGCCTGAATTGTCCAGGCAGAAAGCCCTTGGTCAACCCGATGCTGCAGCCATTCATTAACGTACTTCTTTGCGCTTTTCAGCGTAGTACATTCCGGGTGATGCTCCTTGATGTAAGAAATGAAGTATTTCGTATGCTTCCAGTAGGTCTTGTAGGTATTTACAGAAAAGATCTTATCTCTGTCTGTGCCATTCGCCACCGCTTCTCTCTTGCTCTCACCAAAGGCTTGCATACCAGTTAACCGGTCATACGCCTGCTGGTGCAGATCCTTTGAGTATGATTTGTTCTTGCGCCCCATCAATGCTCCTTCCTTTTTCAATTCCATACTGTAAATAAAGTATATAATTTATATACTTTATTTACAGTATGGTTTTTATATCCATTATTCGTTCAAGCTAAGCCGCCTCCTGCCAGCTCCCTGGGAGACTCGACATTCGGCAAATACACTTTTTATCGTCTTATGTGTGACGTTTTGGGATTTCTCCCTACACTTTTTTCTTGCTTATGTGTGCAGCCCTATTTATTAGCATCTACGGCAGTTAGAGTTCTGTCGGCCTCTTTCGTAGAGTGAGGCGTCTCTCCGGCAGATTTACAGTATGACCGGCTACTATCAAAAGGTGGATAGGGACAGATACGTTTTACTTACCGGCACTTTCAAAAGATTACTCAT
>JAGASC010000310.1 GCA_017621905.1 Roseburia sp. | reverse complement strand
GTTACGATTTATCCGAACCAAGCGGTGGACAAGGACGGCATGGCAGCAGGATTCCCTAAAGATTTTACGATTGAGACATCCGTGGATGGACAGAATTTCGTTGTTTCTCATACAGAGACAGATTATCCGGCCCCCAGCACTGGACAGGCAGTCGATATTCAATTTGAACCGGTCGAGGCGCGTTATGTGAAACTCAACGTGACAGAACTTGGTACACCGTCGCGTTTGACTCCGTCAGGATACATGTTGTCACTCTCTGAAATCGAAGTGGGCATAGTGTCTGAAAGTGAGACATTGGATCTTTCAATTGCTCAGCATATTGACTTTTCCAAGAATATCATAAACCCAGATAATGTAGTGATTGGATATTATGATAAAGAAGGTGCTTTTGTGGAGTCAACAATTCCTTTTTGGTCGAATGAAAATCTGATAGATGGTGATAAAAATTCACCGGTTTCTACAGGCTATCTCGGATATCCATCAACCAATGGAATAGCAGATTACAAACCAGCAATTGAAGTAGATGTAAGTGAAAACGGAAGAAGTGTGTCAGTATCAGCGGTTGAGCTTTCTGTCAGAATGGTAAATGGAAGTGTCAGCTGCTATCCCATAGATTTCGATATCCAGATTACCAATTCCATTAGCGGCAATTGGACTACTGTAGCTTCGTATGAAGATTATGATTGGAGCAAGAGCGATACTGCGTTGTTTACTTTTAATCCTGTAGCAGCCTATAAGGTAAGACTGTATGTGCGAGATTATGGATATGATGTAGAGCAAAACACCTGGATGTATTGTCAGCTTACAGAAATGGCAATTTATAAACCGGCAGATCTTGCAAAGGGAGCAGCGGTAACAGCCCCCAATTCATGGGAATATGAAGAGGGTGGACTGAGTAAAGATAATCTGACTGCAGGTACGTTCAGTACATTTTATACCAGTGAGGCAGTAGCGATTGCAACAGCCTTGGATGCTCCTGTTACGGTTGATTTGGGTAGCGTGCAGGCTGTAGGCGGTGTACGGCTTTATCCTCGGAGTGGAAATTTACATTATGTAAAAGATATGAGAGTGGAAGTATCTACAGATGGAAATAATTATACAACAGTTCTGGATTTACAGAATATTATTGCACCAGATGGTGACTGTCAGTTTTTTTGCTTTCCGGAAGCTGTAGATGCCAGATATGTCCGAATTGTACCGACAGAGATACAGAATGGAGAAGAGAATGCTGTTGATGGAGTTACTTATTACCGACTTCAGTTAATGGCACTGGAGGTTGCTCCAGCAACGCAGATTTCGGATGAACCAGTAGATAGCCAGGAAACGTTGATAGATAGAAATCCGATTCCGGAAGGAATTATCACACAGGCTGGTGCCACAAAGCAGGGTGAGACTTATCATATTGATGCGATTACTGCAAAAAATGATAATGTATCTCACGATTATAATGCAGAAAAAGCAATTGACGGTTTGAAGTTCAGCCAGGTACAGCATCTGGGATATATTGTCCCGGAAAGCTATAACTTGGAGAAAGTCGGTAATATTGAGGATGTAGAAATCAATGTTCTTCGTTGGTGGTATCACCGTATTTTGAAGGTCGACAGTGTTTCTGAGGATGGAACGGAAGTATATTTTGCAGATTTTACATTGTCCAACGCGCAAAGCGACAATTTTTCCGACCGTATCTCGTGGCTGGAAAATGCATATGAATTTATCGATCAGCCGGGGGAATGGTATATTGATAAAAAGACTAGTACAATCTATTACAAACCGAATGGTGACATGAGCGGCAAAAAAGCAGTATTGCCGATAACAGAACAACTGCTCGTATTCGATGGGTGTCAGAATGTTATCTTTGATGGAGTAACATTTGAATACACAACATGGACGAAGCCAAACGAGAGTGGTTATATCGATTGTCAATCCGGAACCTATATATCAGAGCTCAACGTGGGCCGTCTGGATGGAGCATGGGGAGAAGTACCCGGTGGTATCGAAATTGGAGAGTCTTCTAATATCAAGATTACAAACTGCGAAATTCGGAATTTCGGAGGTGGAGGTATTCGAATTCTGAATGGTTCAGAAAGTAACGAAATCAGTAACAGTGCCATTCATGATATTTCCAGTTGTGGTATCTGGGTTGGTAATATGTATGGACATGGTACCCCATGTGATGAGGGTACACTGGTAAAAGACAATGTGATAAGGAATAATTACATAACCCGTGTTGGTTTGGATATTTATGATTCATCGGCTATCGTTGCATTGTTTACTGAGGGTACCATCATAGATCATAATGAAATCAGTTATACCCCGTATACTGGCATTACGCTTGGCTGGGGCTGGGACTGGATGGATGTGGATTGTGTGAAAAACAACATTGTTTCTAATAACTATGTCCATGATACTGGAATAACCACACATGATGGTGCTAGTATCTATACTTTAGGGGATCAGCCGGGAAGTAAAATTTATGGAAACTATGTTCATACCCACAGCGATGCTCTCAATAATCTGGATGCGGGTATTTATCTGGACGAAGGTACGACTGGAATTGAATTGTATGATAACGTAGTTGGCAGTGGTGTTTATTGGTGGAGCAATATGAATGCAGCTTCTGTTCAGAACAACTATTGGCATGATAATTATCATCAGGTAGAAAGCGGACGTGATACTACTACAGAGAATGTCATGGAGAACAGTATTTTTGTTCCAGATGGAAATTTTGAGGACTATCCGCAGGCACAGGCGATTATTGATAACGCAGGATTGCTGGATAATTCTGTGAAACATGGTGTAACAGAAGGTATTGCTGCAAAGCATAATATTAGTTTGACAAAATACCTTGATGGAGAATCTTATTATTTTACAAAGGATAATGGCCTGACTTCTTTTACGATACCAGGACAGGTTGGTAACACACAGTATAACTGGTCAAATTATGAGATTGAAATACTTGTGCCCGAGGGTACAGATTTGACCAGTTTAGTTCCAGTAATCGAATTGGAAGCCGGCTATACGTCGGATAAAGACGCTGATGTGGCACAGGATTTTACAAATCCTGTAATCTATACGCTGACAAACGGTGACAGACAAATTATGTGGACAGTTCGGGTCAAGGTTGATGTAACGGCTTCCGGTCCTTTGACTGGAATAGAGGTCACATTGGATGATGCAATTAAGGATACTGAAAATTGGACGGTTACTCCAGTGATAAATGAAGATGGCAGTATTACTTTTAATAATGGATTCAGTGGTTATCTTGGTGAGTGCTTTACATCAGACACCATTTTGGAATTTGATATGATTTCTGCTCTCAATATGGAAAGCAAGGATTGGCTGGGCTATGCATTAAACTCCCAGGATCCATATACAATGCTTGGAACCATGTATCATGTCTGCTTCAATAACGGAAGCATTGAGCTTCAGAAGTGGGTGAATGGTGAGAGAACTATGTTGTATGGTACAATAGAAGGATATACACCGGTGTACGGAGATCTTGCAAATGATTTTTATACACCAAATGAGCGTCATAGTATAAAAACAGGAGCCGTTGAAGTACCCAGTGGCGTGCGCTTATTTTTGTATGTTGACGGAAACAAAGTTTTCGATGTTATTGATACCGATAATCCGATTTCTTCTGGTGGCTATTTTGTGGTATATCCGATGACGCAGAGTATTACACTTATGGGATTTAGTGATATTCAGAATAACCCTGTAGATTTCAGCGAACTGGAAACTGCCATTAAGAGTGGTGAAGCGGTAGAAGAGGATAACTATACTGCCGAAACTTATGAGGTAGTGAAAGAAGCATTGAAAAAAGCAAAAGAAGTGCTGGATGATGCAGATGCTACTCAAGATGAAGTAGATGCAGCTGTGAAAGCGCTGAATGATGCGATTGCTGAATTGGAAAAGAAGACAGATGAAGACGGTAACAACGGTAACGAGGAGAATGCCGGAAATACAGGCAACACAGAAAATACAGGTAACTCAGGCGGTACAGGAAATACTGGCAATACAGGCAACACGGGAAGTACAGATAACTCTGGCGACACAGGAAATTCTGACAACTCAGGCAACACAGGAAATACAGGTAACTCAGGTAATACTGGAAATAATACAGGTGGTACCAGTGGAAG
The DNA here is from genome assembly GCA_017621905.1 of Roseburia sp. Lineage (GTDB taxonomy): Bacteria > Bacillota > Clostridia > Lachnospirales > Lachnospiraceae > Roseburia. The sequence continues at coordinate 7,832 of JAGASC010000310.1, read as the reverse complement.
CGACACAAACAATACCAGTGGAAGTGGCACAAGTGTTATCGGTAATGTAACCAGTACTAGTGACAGCACGAGTCCGCAAACGGGGGATAATTTTAATGTTATTGGAGTTGTAGTAATTAGTATACTTGCATTTACAATGATAGTGTTGGCTGTTGTTCAGAAAAGGCGTGGAGATGCACGTGAGATAGATGTTTAAGGACAGCTTAGATGTGGACTTGATGGACACCGAGCAAAAGAATATAAGCCGGATCGGGCAAGAGAGGCCTGCAGGAAGCTGAGAGGGCTTAATATTTCAATGGTAAAAGTATGAGGCGAAAGACAGAGGCATCGCAAATTAACGATGCCTCTGTCTAATGAAAGAAGAAGAATTGAAGAGTTGAGTTTGATTGACGACTTTATGTTTACGGAGGCTTCCGTGGACAAGGACACAGCACAAATTTTGCTAAGGCTGATTATAAAGCGAGCCACCGGATTATCCGTGGGAAAGCTTGTAATCGAATCGCAGAAGACAATAAACGGCGTGGATACCGATCGCCATGGCATTCGTCTTGATGTGACAGTGGGGGAAATCGAGATGGAAGGAGGGCGAACGGTACAGCTTTTTGATATTGAACCTAATAATATCGAAAGCGACGATCTGCCCAGGCGCAGCCGGTATTACGAGGCGCTAACGGATGTGAAGGTATTAGAGACTGGTACTGCTTATGACAAGATTCCGGATCTGTGGATGATATGGATTTTGCCATATGACCCCTTTGAAATGGATCACATGATATATTCTGTAAGAAACAGGGTAGAAGAATTTCCGAAAATAGATTATAATGATGGTGTAAGAAAGCTGTTTCTATACACCGGTGGCACGAACGGCGGAACGGAAGCCCTAAAGAACCTTCTCGCCTACATACAGAACAGCATTGCGGAAAATGCCGTCGATGAGGAACTGAAAGAGCTTCATTCAAATGTGGAACGCTTGAAAGGTAAAAAGGAAATCGGGGTGAAGTATATGCACGTGCAGGAGATGATGGATCGCAGGGTAAAAGCGGAAGTGGACAAGGTATTAAAAGAAACTTTGGATAAAGCAGTAAAAGAGAAACTGGATGAAGCAGTAAAAGATGCTGTGGATAAAACTGTAGTGGATGTCACGCAGAAAGTTACAAAAGATGTCACACAGAAAGTTACTATTGAAGTTACCGAAAACACTGAACAGCGTATGGCAAAGTTAATAGATATACTAATAAAAGAAAACCGCATTGAGGATTTGAAACGCATGACCGCTGACAAAGACTACCGTAAAAAATTGTTAGCTGATTTTGGATTGTCGTAAAGTGGATGTTTTTTATAACATTTGAAGAAAAAACGCAAACTCAGGCATCGCAAATTGCGATGCCTCAATAACCGCTATATTCAACTCATTTATGGATAAAGAAAGGGACATCGCTATTTTGGCGATGTCCCTTTCGACTTCTTTTATTGAGAGATTTTAAGTATTAGGCCGTTGAACTTCCAAGTAACCATAAACTTGTGGCTAATTTATCCAATCAGCACTGTTTGTCCTTCCGGAACCTGGCCATAGTCCTGGTAACTGACTACTTTTAAATAACCGCTTGCCACCAAAAAGCTCCACACGGCATTTTCATTGCCATCCAGCTGGTTGTATACAATCTGTTCGTCTATGAAGGTAAAAAGATGTTCTCCTTTCAGCAGCAATTCAAAGGACTGCTTGAGCCCGGGCCTTCCTTCCTGTATGAGCATTCCTACCAGTCGGTTTGAACTGGTGTTGGCCCAATATAAACCGATTTTGCCCTTGACCAGATAGTTTAAGATAAACCAGGGATTATAGATATCCCTGATATTTCCAAAGACAAAACCATCATACCAGCGTTTTACCTCTTTTTTTTTCCGCAAGCCCATATTCATCCATTGCAGCAAAGACCTCTTCCTCCATAAAGCCAAAGCTGGTGGCTTTTTGAAAAAACAACAAGCACAGTGCTGAGTAATAGAGTTTACGTTAATTATTTTTTATATTTTTTTCGGAAGGCTGAGGGCGTCATCTGAGTTTTTGCCAGAAACTGCCGGTTGAACCAGGAGATATCCCCAAAACCGGTCTCCAGGCAGATTTCCATAGTACTTTTTTCTGTTGTCAAAAGCAGCTGCTGGGCCCTGAGGAGGAAACAATTAGTAATATAGTCCTTGGGGCCAAAACCGATGACATTGTGGAAAACCCTCCGAAAATTGGAAACGCTCATGCCACAGGAGGCGGAAAGCATTTCCACGGAAGATAGGAAAGTGCGGAACGAAAGCTGCGCAATCGAAAGCTTTGGTCATGTGAGTGTGCGAAGCGCACTTTTGTTTCGGTGCGGGAAATATGTGAAACGACAGAAGAAAAAAATGGAAAAAAATATGGACATGCAGACATAGATGTGGTGTAATATATCAAAGGAAAAATTACATAACTGTGAGAGTGGAAAACAGTTGCAAATATGCAATACAAAAGTAAAATCGGATGGAGGAAGAAAAATATGAACACAATAAAAGTAGAAAAAAAGCAGGTACAAATGGTTGCCCACCGTGGTGTAAGCGGACTTGAGAGAGAAAACACAAATGCCGCTTTTGTCGCAGCAGGAAATCGAAGCTACTTCGGCGTAGAAACCGATGTGCACAAGACAGCCGATGGAAAATATGTCATCATTCACGATGAGACTACGAAGCGGGTTACCAATGGTGCAGTAGATATTAACGTGGAAGAAAATTCCTATGACAAAGTAAAGGACATCATTCTGCCGGATTTAGACGGAAGCACCAGCAGACAGGATATCCGAATTCCGCTGCTGACAGATTACGTAAAAATTTGTAAGAAATACGACAAAAAATGTGTCCTTGAACTGAAAAATCATTTTGACAGACCGGACATTATGGAGATCATAGATATCATAAAAAATGAAAACTATCTGGAGAGTGTCATTTTTATATCATTTGACCTGGAGAATTGCATTACGTTAAGAGATTTGCTGCCCAGCCAGCCAGTACAATGGCTCACAGCCTCAGATGACCTGACAGAGATAAAAAATACGTTATACAAATATCATCTCGATCTGGATATTTACTATGAAAGACTGAATCAGGAATTTGTTGCGGAGCTTCACGCTAACAATGTAAAAGTAAACTGCTGGACTTGTGATGACAAGCAGGCCGCAGAAAAACTGATAGATATGGGTGTTGATTATATCACATCCAATATACTGGAATAAGGGAAAAATGGTAACTGTTCAGAACAGTCCTATGCATTTACGGCATAGCACGCCGACAGGTGTGTCGGCGGTATGAAAACGTAGAATAGTCATGAGCAAGCCCCGACCTCTTTTGACAAAGGAAAAAGAGGTTTGCGGACGCGATTTTCATGGGCTTGCGGTCGTAATTATGAAGGTACTGAATAATTAAAAAAATGTACTTTGAGAGAGGTAATAGCTGTGAAAGTAGTAATTGCAATTGATTCATTTAAGGGGAGCTTAAGCTCCATGGAAGCGGGAAGAGCAGCAGCCGCAGGCGTGAGGAAGGCACTGAATGCGCCGGAGACAAAAGATGTACAGGTGGTAGTTAAGCCTCTGGCAGACGGTGGAGAGGGAACGACAGGTGCACTGGTGGAGGGACTGGGCGGAATCTATTCCTGTGTACAAGTCACAGGTCCCTTCGGTAAGCCGGTAATAGCACAATACGGCATACTTGGTGATGGCATTACTGCGGTAATGGAGATGGCAGAAGCTGCCGGCATTACTTTGGCAGACAAGAACGGGCTCAACCCCTGGAAAGCGACCACCTACGGAGTAGGCGAGATGATTCGGGATGCCATCCGGCATGGCTGCCGGAAATTCATCATCGGAATCGGAGGTAGCGCTACCACAGAGGGGGGCGTAAGTATGCTGATGGCATTGGGTTACGAGTTCCTGAAAAAAGACGGAACACCAATTACACCGGATATGCAGGAATTGGAGCAGATCGAGCAGATTAGCGACGCACATGTCATTCCGGAACTGAAAGAATGCCAGTTTCAAATCGCCTGCGACGTGAAGAATCCGTTATATGGGGAAAAGGGAGCCGTCTATGTTTACGGACCGCAAAAAGGCGTTAAAGAGGACGAAAAAGAAATTTTTGACACCAAAATGAAACATTACGCGGCAAAAAGTGCAGAGTTCACCGGAAAGGACTGCAGTCTTGTGGAAGGTGCCGGAGCTGCCGGCGGACTGGGCCATGCTTTTATCAGTTATCTCCCAAATGTAGAACTGAGACCCGGAATCGAAATCGTGCTGGAGGCAATTCGTTTCGAAGATGAGCTGGCAGACGCAGACGTGGTAATTACGGGGGAAGGACGGATGGATGCCCAGACTGCAATGGGCAAGGTGCCTGTCGGCGTGGCAAAGCTGGCAAAAAAATACCCGGTAAAGGTAATTGCATTTGCCGGCGGAGTGACAGAGGATGCGGTGGAGTGCAATCGCGCCGGAATCGATGCATTTTTCCCGATTGTGCGGGGGGTAACCACATTAGAAGAGGCAATGAAGCCGGACACTGCCAAAAAGAACATGACGCTGGCGGTAGAGCAGGTTTTTCGGTTATTGTGAAATTATCCTATTGAAGATTCGTGGAATAAGGTTTAGAATGAAGAAAATTTGGTAACTGTTCAAAGCAAGTCCCCATCTCTTTTGTCGAAGACAAAAGAGATTTGCGAGCGAGATTTTAATGGACTTGCGGTGTTAACTATGAGAGAACGGGATAGTTACGAAACTTCAGATGAAAGGAAGTTAATAAATTATGCAGAATAACATACCGGAAGCCGTTCACGAATATCTGTCCGCTTACCGTTACAAAATCGAGCTTCATGCCCACACCACCCCAGGTTCCTCCTGCAGTGAAATTCCACCGAAGGATATGATTCGTCTCATGAAGGAACAGCACTACGACGCCGTTATCATCACCAATCATTTTTACGCTGGCGGCCAATTTATGAAATCGGAGGATCCGGTGGAAACCTATCTGGCAGATTTTTATGCTGCCCGTGAAGAGGGAAAAAAGAACGGAATTCAGGTGCTTTTAGGCGCTGAATACCGTTTTGACGAAAATATGAATGATTATTTGGTTTACGGAGTAGACGAGTCTTTTCTTCGTGAGACCGTGACCTGCTTTGATATGGGAATTGAAGCCTTTTACAAGGAATACCATAGAGAATCCCTGCTGATTCTCCAGGCGCACCCCTTTCGAAACGGGTGTACCCCGGCACGGCCGGAGTGTCTGGATGGAATCGAAACCATGAACCTGCATCCTAATCACAACTCACGTGTGGCGGTTGCTTCCCGTTATGCAAAGAACTGGGGTTCTCTGAATTGGAATTCTCAGAACTGGAGTTCTCAGAATTGGAATTCGCCTATAGTTACCATCGGAACGGATCTGCATCATTGGGGACACGAAGGCGTTTCGGCCCTGCGAACCAAGGTGTTGCCGGAAACAGAAAGCCAGCTGGTGGAAATTCTCCGAAGCAAAGATTATATTTTTGAGGTGGGTGGCTGCCCGATGCTGCCATACTTTTCCTTGTAGTAATTAAAATAGTGTGCGACACGTTTGCTTTTGACAAAACTCCTCAGGATATTTTGGAACGATAGTCAAATTGTAAGCATGTCAGCACACTATTGTTTTAATGCAGCGATTTTGTCGTCTGCCTGCGAAATTCTGTAGGCGTCACTCCGAACTGCTGCTTAAAGCAGTTGGAAAAGTAACTGATGTCCGAAAAACCGCACTGCCAGGCAATATTCTGGATTTCTTCTTTGCTGCCGGAAAGGAGCTTCTGCGCCAGTTCCAGGCGCAGAACCCGGATATATTTCATGGTCGTGATTCCGGTAGCTTCTTTAAAACGCCGGCAAAAATAAGTCTCGTCATAGCCAAATTTTTCACTGATATCTTTGGCTGAAATATTTTCCGCATAATGCAGATTAATGTATTCTAAAACCTTGCCAAATCTTTCGTCCGGCTTATGAATCTGCCGGGAATCAGCCGTGCAGTGCTGATAAAATAGGCCAATAATCTCATATATTTTTCCAATCGCACAGAGCGGATGGCAGCTATTGCCGGCGGCTAAAAGCGCTTCCAGTTCGTCCATTGCTTTTGCAACAGCCGGGTCACCTGACACGGGGCAGAAATTTATCCCGTATTTGAAAATAGGTGCAAGATATTTTTCCGAAGCAATTGTTGCATTGCAGAACATTTCCACATCAAATGCTATCATATTGTAACGAACGCCCTGGTTTCCTGCAAAAGCACAGTGGGTCGCATGGGGCATAATGATTACGGTCTGCCCGGTGGTGGCAGTCACATGCTCATTATCCAGGTATGCTTCCATACTGCCGGCTATGACATGGAGAAGTTCAATCCGGTCATGCCAGTGCGCACTAAAACACATGGCACCCGGCCCGGTGACATTTTTTAAAAGTCTTATTCCGTTTTCGCCATAAATCACAGGTGTAAGCTCTTTGTATGCGTCCAACATATACCTATTACCTATCTCCCGTCTCCCCAGGGCATCCCTTTATAAATCAAGGATTTGTTATGCTTTACAATGTTGCGGCAATTCGTTATTTAAATATTGCAGTCATTATTTGCATATATATCACAAATGATTTTCTGAATTTTAAGCGCCTCTCTGCCGCTGATTTCCAGGGGCTCAATGCCCATGACAGCCTTATAGAACTGGTCAATCTGGACTGCATGCTGCGTTCCCCAGTAAGGCTTTCCTCCGGTGTAGGACACAATTTTCTGCGGCTGGTTTTTCACGGTTTCCACTGTGCCGTCTGTATATGTAATGACTGCTTCATCATAAGAGAGACGTGCGGTACCGTTCTCGCAGTAAAGCCGGATTTCAATGGGCTCATCAATCAGATAATTGTTCATGGCAAAAAAGGCTAATGTGCAGCCATTTTCATATCGGATCAATCCTTCTGCGCTGTCTTCCACCACCATGGTCTTATGCCCCCGGTTGTGCAGGGTAGACTGTACTTCTACCGGCTTGCTGCCGATGAACCAGTTGGCGAGATCAAGAGAGTGGATGGCCTGGTCGATGATGACACCGCCGCCTTCTTTGTCCCAGGTACCCTTCCAGTCAGAGCTGTGGTAATAATTTTCCGGCCGATACCAGGTCAGGGTGGAACGTGCGCACTTTACCGCGCCAAGTCTGCCGTCTGTAATCCGTTTTTTTACCAGGATAGATGGGGTATTGTAACGGCACTGAAAAATGACGCCGTATTTTACACTACACTGATCTGCAAGCTCCACGGTTTCCACTGCGTCATCGTACTGAATGCTCATCGGCTTTTCACTGAGCACATGAATGCCTGCCCGGAAGGCATCTCTTGCCACGATGGTGTGCAGGTAATGGGGAAGACACAGGTGTACCACATCCGGTTTTTCCTTTTGAAACATTTCCTGATAGTCTGTGTAGGCTTTTGTGTGATATTTTTCTGCAGCGGCATTTGCCCGTTCCGGTTTGATGTCGCACACTGCAACAAGCTCTGACTCATCTAACGCTGCGATAGAGTCCAGATGCATGACTGATATATTGCCGCATCCAATGACGGCTGCTCTGATTTTATTCATAGGATATTCCTCCTGGTCTTGTATCTAATATTATAAATTTATAGTTGTTTTTATGAGGAGATGTTGGGGTCAAAAGCCCCTCTATAGTACCTTGAAAATTTTACACAAATCCCTCAATTCCGCCCAAATATGATATACTGTATATATCAAATAAAGGCGGTAGAGTTATATGGCATTCAGAACAAATTCGTATCAACAAT
>JAGASC010000309.1 GCA_017621905.1 Roseburia sp. | reverse complement strand
CTTGTAAGTGTAGCGCGTGTTTTGATAGGACCGACTTTGAATCTGCTGTTGACCATTTTGTGTGCATATCCCCTTTCAAAGTCCGAAAATCGTTTCCATGCACGAAAGGTATATGTTTGGTTGTTTTACTTTACTACATTGTTTGGAGGCGGTATCATTCCTACTTATATGATTGTAAATAAAGTGGGACTGATCAATTCATTTTGGTCTATGGTCATTCCTGGTGCAGTTCCAATAGCTTATATGATTATGATGATGAATTATTTCCGAAACCTTCCGAAAGAATTGGAGGAGGCAGCTTTGGTAGATGGTGCATCACAATGGGTTATTTTGACAAAAATTTATATTCCCTTGTCTAAGGCTTCCATTGCCACAATTTTATTGTTTTGTATCGTAAATCATTGGAATTCTTGGTTCGATGGTATGCTCTATTTCAATAATACTTCAGGACAACCTATGGCAACATATCTGCATAACATAGTAGTAAACACAAATTTGGAGTCTATGAAGGCTATGGACATGGAAACATTAGAACAGTTGATGAAAATATCTACGCAAACAACACAAGCTGCGCAGATCTTTCTTGCTATGCTCCCTATTTTGATTGTATATCCATTTATGCGTAAATATTTTGCAGAGGGAGTCGTGATGGGAAGCGTGAAAGGATAAAACAACAGTAAAGGAATAGGAATATTTATGCAATCTAATATAAAACTTCGTGAAGAATTTGAGTATCGCATTTTAAAGAATTACACGCGCCTGCAGGAAAAAGATTACCGTCCGGAATACATATTCCGGCAAACCGCGAGTGGTTATAGCTGGCCGGGAGATTGGGAGGGGAGAACCATTCTGGCATTGGTTTTGCTGAAGAATATTACCGGTGCAGAGCCTGCCTATCTGGAAGGCATGCTGCAGGGAATCCACGGGCAGCTGGCGCAGAACGGATATCTCGGTGAGCAGTCGCTGGCGCAGGGTAAAATAAATGAACAGCAGCTGTCAGGGCATAACTGGCTCTTGCGTGGGCTGATGGAAGCTGCATGTTGTGACATGCGGCCGTTTCTGGAAGAAATGATAAAAAAAATAGTGGAAAACCTGTATCTTCCGATTACAGGAGCATATTACCGGTACCCTTTGGGAGATTGCAGGAGCCGTAACGGGGAAGCCATCGGGAAATTGCAGGATGGCTCTGTGAATGACTGGCTGCTTTCCACAGACATCGGATGTGCCTATATTTCCATGGATGCATTGAGCCAGTATTATCAGATATATCATGATGAAAGGATTCTTCCGCTGCTTCAGGAAATGGCGGAAACCTTTATGAAAATCGACTTTGTGGGAGCATCCCTGCAGACACATGCCTCCTTGAGTGCGACCCGTGGCATCATGAGACTTTATCAGGAGACCGGAGAGAAAGAATATCTGGATTTTGCATGCCGTTTTTTTGCGCTTTATTGTCAGGAGGGCATGACGGAAAATTATGCAAATTTCAACTGGTTTCGAAGACCCACCTGGACGGAAACCTGTGCAATTGTGGATTCCTATATGCTGGCGATGGAATTATTCAAGCAGACGAAGGATGCAGCGTATCTGGCGTATGCAAATAAGATTCTTTATAATGCCCTGGGGCATGCGCAGAGAAGCAATGGCGGTTTCGGATGTGATGTGTGTGCGGTTGCAGACGGAGAGAATGAGCTGCTCTATGTGCAGGAGGCGCATTATGAAGCCAGCTGGTGCTGCACCATGCGCGGGGCAGAAGGGCTGAGCTATGCTGTGCGGAATGCCTTCCTGCCGGGAGAGAACAGCGGTATTTTTACGAATTACTTATCCGGGGAATATGAGCTTGATCAGTTCAAGTTTACAGTGGATACGAAATTCCCTTATGAGGGACATATTAAGATACAGTTGGAACGGTGTACGGAAAACTGCCGGCTTCAATGTTATATACCGGAACATACGGATGTGCAGAAAATCAAGGTTCTGATAAATGGCGAACCTTGCGCTGTGCAGATGGAAAACAATATGTTGACAATGACAATCCCAGGCCCGTGTATTCTTACACTGGAGCTTCCGCTGCATTTATACCTTGCAGATGCGCTTCATGCATCGACAAAGAAAACCTGCTGGTACGGATGTTTACAGCTTGGCTGCGATGCAGATGATATTTTTTCTCTGGATGATTTGAGTAAATGGGAGTATAATGAGAACAGATCTTTTTCTTTTCAGGACCATGTGCTTTATCCGCTCAACCAGAGCATTTATCTGACACGTGAAGAGGTGTTGAAAAGAAGAATAAAAATTTTGTTCTAGCATGCGGTCGTAACTATGAAAGTACTGAATAGTTACGATTGTTTTTGCAAAGCTGATGGGAAAGGTGCAGTTGTGTAGAGGAGGAACAGGAATGAGGCATCCGGAGTATAGATCATTTGAATACAAGTTCAGGGATCAGCGTTTTTATGAGGATTACTATTCTTTATATTCCATTGGGTGGGAATACTGGTCGGAATCAAAAAAGTACTACCATGACTGCCGAGTGGCAACGGAGCGGCAGTGTGTTTTTCAGTATACGGTTTCCGGGGAGGGAATTCTGGAATATAACCGGAAAAAGTATCGGATGAAACCGGGGCAGGCATTTTTGATTGAACGTCCGGGCCAGTATAAGTATTACCGTGCGAAGGATGCTTCTCATTGGGAGATCCAGTTTATATCCTTTAATTTGGCCAGTTTGAAAATCTGGCGTGATATCACGGAACAATTTGGACATATTGTGGAGATTCCGAAAAATTCTGCCGTGCTGTTGTATTGGAATAAAATCTATGAAATTGCCTTAAAAGATGAAATGGATAGCTTTTTTCTCGCATCGGGGTATGCGTATCAATTCATGATGAACCTGTACGAGACCTTAAATGCAGAGACAAAAAAGCATTCCACCAGTGGTATTGTACAGAATTGTGTGAATTTGATACAGACGGAATACATGAATTCTGTGAGCCTGGATTACCTCGCCGGTGAATGCGGAGTTTCGGTTTCCTATCTGTCCAAATTATTCCGGCAATCCCTTCAAATGTCGCCGATTCAATATCTGAATCAGCACAGGATAGAGATTGCGTGTTCCTTATTACTGCGTGGAAATATGCGGGTGGAGGATGTGGCCCATGAGGTGGGATTTCCCGATCATAATTATTTTATCAAGGCCTTTAAAAAAGCAATGGGTGCATCGCCCCGGGCATACCGGGAAAAAGAATTTTCCCGGGTGGTAGATAATCAAAAAATTGACTTACAGGTTACGCCATCAGAAATTTCGCAGGAAGACAATGCGATAGAAAAGAAAGAGTTAGAGGAAAAATAGGATGCAGGTATTAAATGAAAAAATATTGAAAGACCGAATAGAAACTACGGTTCTTTCGGATATTGAAAGCGGAAGGGTAGGCGGTGTGGCAGTCGCCGTTATGCAGGATGGACAGACTGTCTATCAGGACTGCTTCGGGGACGAAAGAATCGGAATCCAGGTGTCGGAGCACACGCTGTTTCGTCTGGCTTCCATGACAAAACCAATCACTGCGGCTGCAATTTTACTGTTGATCGATCGCGGAGCATTGGAGCTTGATACGCCGGTTTCAAAGTGGATTCCTGAATTTGGTCAAATGAATGTGGGACAGGTCTGTCAGGATAAAATAGAAATCATATCTCCGGCGAAAACATCGATTACAATCCGGCATCTTTTGTCGCATTCCAGTGGTCTGGGAAGTGGAACGGTAGGCGACTTCCTCCAGGAAAGTTTTCCTGTATGTGAACGGAAAAATCTGGAGCAGATGGTAAACTTTTATGCCGAAAATCCGCTGGACTTTGAACCCTTTACAAATCAGGCATATAGTGCACTGCATGCCTTTGATGTGCTGGCGCGTATTGTTGAAATTGTATCTGGAATGCCCTACGACGTATTTCTGGAAAAAGAGATATTCTCGCCTCTTGGTATGGTTGATACCACATTCTCTCCTACGGAAGAACAGTGGAAGCGTATGATTCCAATGCATTCATATGAAAATGGGGTTGGCAGAACCGAAAAATTCCCGGAAAACAGCGTATTTGAGAGCATTCCTACCACCTGCTTTTGTGGGGGAGCAGGGCTGGCATCTACATTGCAGGATTATAAAAAATTTGCAGCCATGCTGCTAAACTATGGCAGAATTGAAGGACAACAGCTCATCAGCGAAAAAATGATTCGGGAAATGGCGACACCACAGCTTCCACCTGCCATCATGAGCGGACAGGAAGTATGGGGACTAGGTGTTCGGGTGATTAAGGAAGAAGCCTATGCGGATTTGCCCTGTGGTGCCTTTGGCTGGAGTGGTGCCTATGGTACACATTTCTGGGTAGACCCTGTAAACCGGATAACGGCAGTCTATTTGAAAAATTCAAGGTATGATGGCGGTTCCGGTGCTAAGACGGCCCGCCGTTTTGAACAGGATGTAAATGCCGCTTTGGACAGAACATAAACTCTGCAAAATAAAATTTTGCTTGAAAAAAACGCTCCGGCGTAGGAGGTAGACATGAAAAATGCAATACATATGTTAAATAATTCCAGTAGTCAGGATAAATACCCCGGACAAATGAATAGCTTCATCATTGAAACAGAAATGGGCGAACTGATTGTAATGGATGGCGGATACCGGGGAGAATGGGAATATTTGCTGAATCAGCTGAGAAAAATTTCCGGAGAAAGGAAACCGCGGGTTGCAGGCTGGTTTCTTTCCCACGCCCACCATGATCACATTGAATGTTTCATGGAAATGATCGAAAAGCACTCGGAAAGCATAGAAATCCAACATGTATATTATAATTTTCCATCGATTCAGTTCATGGAAAAAAATGAACCTCATTTTTCTGCAGCCATAAAGGAATTTTATAGTCTTTTGCCTCGTTTTGCTGATATTGCTGTCATCGTAAGTGAGGGAGACCGCTATGAGATTGGCGGTGCGGTGTTTGATATTTTGTATTCGCCAAATCCTGTATGGACGGGGAATGCCGGAAATAATTCATCCATTGTAATTCGTATGATGCTGGGCGGACAGAAGGTTATGTTTTTGGGAGACCTGGGTGCAGAAGCGGGGAATCAGTTGTTGAATAAATATGGTTCTGCTTTAAAAAGCGATTATTGCCAGATGGCCCATCACGGACAGGCAGGAGTGACAAAAGAGGTTTATCAGGCAATTGCACCGAAGGCTTGTATGTGGTGTACACCGGTCTGGTTATGGAACAATGACATGGGAGATGGATATAATACATGTTGTTTTAAAACCTTAGAGACCCGCGGGTGGATGGAAGAACTCGGTGTAAAACAACATTATGTAATAAAGGATGGAGACCAAGTAATTGAACTAATTACGTAATAGTTCAGACAGCCCTTAGTATTTACTGCTAAGGGCGTGAGATATCATGCAATTGAAAAACAGCCGGTCGATGTAAAGTGCAATCAACCGGCTGTTCTTAACTTATAATAAATTCTTACTCAAACTTACTGTAGAACACATAACTTCCCGCAGGCACAGTCTGCGTCTCTCCTGCAATGGTAACCACAGCTTCCACAGGTGTGGTAATGTCATAGCGGAAACGATCTGTCTCTTTCGTCCATTTCGAGGAAATCTTTCCGTGTCTGGTATCCAGAGACGCGCCGAACCATCCCAGCCGTGTATCCGGAATCGGAGCAATAGAAACCTTTGCATAACCAGGCGCTTCTTCCAACGGCTTGATTCCTGCAGCAACCCCATACATCCAGTCCGCAACAGCGCCGTAGGCATAGTGGTTGTAGGAATTCATGTCAGAGCTCCAGAAATCTCCATTTTCCATAATGCCATCCCAGTGCTCCCAAATCGTGGTAGCGCCCTTGGTAACCGGATACAGCCAGGACGGATACTGCTCACGCAGCAACAGTGAGTAAGCCAGGTCAGCGTGACCGTAATCGCTCAATGCATGCAGCAGATACGGTGTTCCCACAAATCCGGTCTGCAGTTTCACACCACAGTTTCTTACCATGTCAGCAAGCTGGTCGCTGGCAGCCTGGCAATCCTTGGCCAGATGAAAATGAACGGCAAGAACACATTCTGTCTGGGTTTTGTATTCCGTATAAGTCTTGCGGAAGGTATCTACAATATTTTCGTAAAGTGTCTCATAGAAAGACACATCTTTGCCGAGCACTTTTCCGGCTTTCACTACCAGAGAAGTGGAGTAAGCGTAATAAGCAGAAACAATAAATTCTTCCCGGCTGGAGCCCTTGTAGCTTCCGCTTGGCGCATCCAGTCCCAGCCAGTCACCGTAGTGGGAACCTCCGGTCCAGAGATTTGCGTCTTTGGTGGTGGAAGTAATGTAATCTACCCAACCCTTCATGCATGCAAACTGATTTTCCAAAATAGCAGGATTACCATATGCCATATATACTTCCCAGGGACAAATTGCAGCGGCATCTCCCCAGGCTGCACTTGCAGTCGCAGCCTGCAGTAAGTCCGGGATGATGTGACCTACATATCCGTCCGCATGCTGGTCAGCAGCCATATCTGCCAGCCACTTGGTAAAGAATTTTTCCACATCAAAGTTCAGGCAGGCAGTCCGCACAAATACCTGTGCATCACCGGTCCAGCCGAGACGCTCGTCACGCTGCGGACAGTCGGTGGGAACGTCCAGGAAATTACATTTCTGTCCCCAGATAATGTTCTCAAACAAACGATTCAGCAGCGGGCTTGAAGTGTTTAAACTGCCGATACGCCGGAGGTTTGAGTGAACCGCAATGGCGGTAAAGTTTTCCGGTTTGACAGTTGCAGCACCACCCGGGAATTCATTGACCCTTAAGTAACGGAAACCGTAAAAGGTAAGGTGAGGTTTGTAAGTATGGGCACCGTCT
>JAGASC010000308.1 GCA_017621905.1 Roseburia sp. | reverse complement strand
TCAATCTCGATGTCATAGCCTGCCTCTACCAGTTCGAACTGCACCCAGCGCACATCATCGCCCTTCATCATGCCGATTTTGCGGTATTTAATAACTCTGGTCGGCTCTGTGTATGGATTTGCCTTTTTGGCAGAAATTCCGTCAGATGCCAGTGCAGAACCTTTTACAATCAAAAGCTCCGTAAATGCTCCGGCGCGGCTCTCGAAACTGGACACACGCATGTCTGTCTTGGTGCCTGCCGCCTCATAGATTTTTAAGTCCTCGCCGACATAAGCAACATGTCCACTCCGCCAGAGTACCATGCCAGGCTGTGCATTTGCCTTGCTGACGGATAATCGTTTGACCGCGGTGCTCCTCAGCTGCTCAGAGCCCATGTTGGAGATACCCAGAACATCACAGACAAATCCGGAGCAGTCGATTGCCTTATAACCTTTATCGGCGTCCTTCAGTGCTTCTTCCAATGGTACGCAGGAAGGGTACAGCTTATGTAGCTGTTCTACCAGAGCAGTGGTATAATCCTGTCCTTTCCCGCCATACAGATACCGGTAACCACCAGCACACATCCCTTTTGCCCTTGTGTTGCTTTCATCTATTGTTCTCATATTGTTCTTACTCACTTTCTTCCAAAGGGCAGCCGACTACTGCCCCTCGTGATACATATCCATTTTTGTTTCAAGTGTTCCTACGCGGCGATCTAGTTTGTCGATTTCCCTGCCGTGCTGTTCGATTCGTTTGTCGTGACTTGCATTGTCATTTTTCAGCGCATCAATATTGTCATTCAGCTTCTGTATGACAATTCTCAATTCGTTTATCGGCTGCGTGAATTTCAATACCAGACCAATGAAAGAGCCAAGCGTGATAATAGCAAGCACGGCATAGCCGATTATTAATGCCTCATCCATGCCCGCCACCTACTCACTTTTTACTTCCGGCAGCCCGGCAACGGACATGAGCAGGGAAACAAACGCCATTCCAACTGCCACGCCAACAATCTGTCTCCAGTCCAATGTCAAAATATTTACCATGTCCGATCCTGTCAATACCAGCACTGCCTGTGCCGCCGTTTTCGCCGCACGTTTGCCAGCCGCAACAATCCATTTCTTTGCTTTCTCACTCATGATCCTTTTCCTCACTTTCTTCATCACTTGTTTTCTTTTTTACACTATCCGCTTTTTGACCAGCAATCTCCGCATCAAAGGAAATATTCACACTGGCTTCCATCTCAATAAATTTCCCCATCTCGCACCTCCATTAAGTCGGGTTCGCCGGGTCGTTATCGAGCCCCACCTGCAACTTACCGGCACGGAAAATTGGTATGTAGTTCTTCTGCACTTCTGTTGATGGAACCTCTCCCCAAAAGATGGGTGTGCCGCCGCTCTTGGCTGTAAAGATGCCGAAGTGGGTAATTGTCCCCCAGCCGTAGTGTTCTGCCTCGTTAAAAAAGATGATGGCAGAATTTTTAATGATTCCGTCAGCGGCCGACCCCATCACGCCTTCTAATGACACTCTCTGGTATTCATTAGTCGTGATTGCATTGCCTTCATCGTCTTCCGCTCCGTCCGGAATAACCGGCTCCGTGAAATTGCTGCCATTTACATCGGGAGTGGTTGTGGAAAGCCCGATGTAGTAATAAGTTTTTGAGCCGCTGCTCGTTGTTGGCTCCTTCCAGAAGAGTTGCTCCAGAAGGCTGTTTGCTTTAGTTCTTGTTATCATGGTTTTCTCCTCCTCTTATACTAATTCTTCCAAATACACTGGCATAGCTTGATCGGGCGTAATATCTCCACTACTGAAAGAGGCCGTTAACCAAGCAATTACTGCTCCAGCATCTGAGGTAAATTCGTAACCCGTCTCTTGCCAACCCGAATCTAATTTGTAAGTATTATTTATGTTCAAACCTTGTTCAATCATTGAGACGTTGTAGGCTAAAAGTTGTTGTACTCCATATCTCACCCCACTTACACCTACTAATCTGTAGTCCGTTCCCGGTTTTAATAAAACGTCGGTCGCCACGTGACTTACACGATTGGTTTTAGTTGATTGTAAGTATCCATTAGACACATAGATACTTATTTGTCCTTGCACTAATGTAAAATACTGTATTATAGGATATCCGCTCGTAATACATATAAAATTACTCACTAATTTACCTGTTGTTATAACACCGTTATCATAATTGCCTTGCGATAGAGAGACCGTATCGATAGTCGGTATACTGTATCCCTCGTCCGGCACGAGAGTAATAGTAAGCGACTCGCCTAACCAAGCATGATCTGACGCGTCACTGGTTAAATTCGTTAAAGTCATAGTAACCGTAAGTTTAGTAACCGATATACTATCGCTTTTAGGCGACTCTAAAAAATTCTCTCCGGTAATAGTCGCTTGTATTTCGTGAGTAGAGAAATCTAAAGTACTAATATCAAAAACGTTAGTATCTTGTGTGGCAAATAACACACCGTCGACATATAACTTGTATTCAGTTATTGTGAAATCACCATTACTAGACGTTTTGTAGACTGTAACAAAATCGCCATTCTTGCTTAATGTCGGCGCATATAATTGTGGCAATATAAATATTCCCACAACACCGCCAATTTCCACATCCTTTTTGATGTTCTCCGGTACCAGAGCATCCGGCTTTGTTATGATAACTTTCGATAACACGGTATCGGCGTCGGCCTCGATAACCTGGTCTCCTGCCAACATGTCAAGTTCTACGGTTTTTTCTTGCCCGTCTCCAATGAATGTTCCGGTAACACCGCCAATCTCCACGCCTTTCTTAATGTTCTCCGGCAACATGGTTCCCGGCTTCGTTACAGTTACCTTTGTCATGACGGTATCTGCATCTGCTTCGATTACCTGGTTGCCGTCTGCCATATCCAAATCAACAGTCTTTTCCGCTTCGTCCCCAGCAAATTCCCCGACAACGCCCGCCACATTAATTCCCTTTTTGATATATTCCGGCAATAGATTTTCCGGCTTTTTCAATGTAGCTTTTTTGATCAAATACCCATCAGGAACTGATACCACCTGATCACCGTCTGTCATGTCCAGTTCAACTTCCGCCCCATCCATCAGCACGCCATGTGTGAAGGTCGCGCGTTCTCCGTCCACTGGTGTATCTGTTGTAATTGTTTCAATTCCTTCATAGGTTACTGCCGCACCTGTGCGGTCATAAAGGACAATGCTAACGCTCGGCGTCTCTTCCTCAAATGTGCCTTTATAAATCGAAATCATATGCGTTGTTTCAGTAGTATCATTTGAAACAAAAGAATTTTGGTTGTACTCTGGTATATATGCAATAACAAACGGTTCTCCTGTATCATCACCGATGCCCATTATTGCCTTATTACCAATACCAAGTCCAGACAATTCTCCCAAACTCATTGCTGCGGCAGTACATTGATACGTTATTCCATCCCATACTATCGTATATGTTTCATCTTCCGTGAGCTCAAATAGAAGACTGGTCACATTAGTTGCCATATACACATTCCAGCCACTATGCAAAACGAAATCAAACGATTGCTCCGCCAAAATCACTTCCGCCATACTCATCACACTCCTTTCAAACTTTCTACGCTTCTTATATACAAATTCGTATCGTTCTACTCTGTATCATAGAAAACTCCACTACTATCCAAATGAACGTTTGAATCTTCTTGCCACTGTGGGTATGCACTGCGGATATATAAATCACTGCCTGTCTGCACCGGATCATACCATTCTTCTTTAATGGTAGACTGCAATTCCAGTTCACAGACAATCACGCTGCCAGATGTATATTTACCTTCCAGTGCATCTGCATTCCCGGCATTTATCTTTGCCTGGCATATTCCCTCTGCCTTTTCGGCGAAAGAAAGCACTTTGCTTGGGATTCTCTTCAAGTCGGAATCATTACAGCTCCGCTCCTTCTCCGTGCTGCAAACCGGTGCCGGTATTCCATCTGTAATTTCCCCGAAAGCATAGCTGTTCGCCTTTGTGTCAGCTTCGAAGAATTCGCCCAGTACAGTTTTCAGCTGGCTCTCATTTTGCGTCTCCGCACAAGGATAACTGTTTAATGCACTGCTGATTGCCGTATACAGGTCTGCTTCGTGGCCAGAAGTACTTTGTATTGCCTTTTCCAGTGCCTGCACCCTGCACGCCGCAACATCAGCTCCCAGATAAGACAATGTATAATCTGCCTTTTCGACCGGGAGAGCCACTTTAGCATTCAGCTCACCTGCCTGGTAACTAGATGCCTTGATGGACCTGCGTAAGTACAATGCAAATTTGCGCTCCAGATAGCTGTCTTGGTAGCTCTTGGAGGTATTGGTGCTCTCTATCAGCACTTTGTCACGCAGAATCATTTCGCTCTGGGCAAAACTATCGGCTTTGGGTGCCGCGCTCAATACCTCCCGGTCTGCCGTCCTTAATTCAGCCAAATCATAGGATTTTCCCTGGGCAGCTGCTCCCATAAAAAGCACATGGCCTATGCACGTAATTGCAGCCGCTTCATAGCTGTTAGGCTTTCCTACGTAGTCCAATTTGGCAACCCGCGGAGCTTCTAACTCCGATATGTACTTCGCTTCGATTCCCTCAGTGTGAAATAACCGCTGCACATAAATCAGTTTTGTTAGTTCGGAACCGGAAAAAGATTCTCCATATCCATTGCCCTGCACGTCCTGTCTTCTCGCAAGCGCCACCTTTGTGTTTACTTTCGACACGGCAGCTGCGGCAGCTTCTATTCTTGCCGGCGGCCTGATAATAAGTTCGCCATCAGAATAACTGGAGCCCGTTCCAATCCCACTGATTTTTAACGCGTATGCTGTTGCCAGAGGTGCCGCCGTAAAACTGTCTGCTTTGCCTACGTATTTTAAAAATGCGCCCGGTGCCGCAAACATCTCTGACGGGCTATATGTTAATAATTCTGTCAGATGCTCAAACTCCGAAAAATCTGCTTCATTCTTCAGAACACTAATCAGCTTATTGAGTTTCTCTGTAAGTTCGATAATGTACCAGCCATACACAAAGTCAGAGTTCTTGCCGTAGTCCGCATACCCTCTCATATAGGTTCTGCCAAGATATCCCGGTAAATCATTCGTCCTCTCCCAGTTCCAGCGAAAAATCCCCAGCCGATTCACATTCAGGACCATTGTGTTGAACATTGCCGCGGTAAAAGCACTGCTCGTACTGTCTGACGTATCAAACAGGCACTCTAAAAATGTTCCGTATGTTTCATCCCAGGGAATCTCAGAACCAGAAAGCGTACTGTTCAAATAATGTACAATGCTGTTCCATACCGTTCTTTGGAATTGACTGCACAATCCCTTGTTGCATAGAACATCATAGGCCACTTTTCTTTCATCAGTCGACTGCCAGCTCCATGTTGCCTGGTTTGAGGATAACAGAGGTAATGTTGTAATATGCATCGGTTATCCCCCTTCCTTTTATCCAAATCTTGCTATTGTATCACCGGTATAAAAACTGGTCATGTTGGTTCCGGAAACAGAATATGTTGCGCCATCTGTCAAAGATATAAATATTCCAACAGACCCCTCTATGGCTTTAAAGTTTCCATTGTCATATTGGCTGGCAAGTATATTCCCAACCCACATTCCGTCCGCAAACTGCTGAATCATGCATGGGATGTTCTGCTTTCCACTGTCTGTAACATTTGCATTGAACAGTAATTTAGGATATAGGGATCCATCACTTCCTTTTGGAGCAAATAATGCAATGATGTCAAAGAATTGCTCTGGGCTCACGAGCGCCAAACCATTGTCTTGCATATTCAGAAAGACTCCGTCGCCATCTGCAGAAAGGATTTTTGCGCCATATAGCTCCGCGATTCCCTTTGACTTCATGTTTCCGTTTTCATCAACAACAAATTTCCCATTGCCGATGTTTAAGTCCCCGGTAAAGCTACCAGAACCTTTAAATACAAATGATTGTTTTGTAAAATCAAATTCGATGCCGGACAATTCGTTTCCGTTCGCATCTGTATATGCAGATTTCCACGTGCCATCATTTGATATCACTGTTTTAAGGGTTCCCTGTTCACTTGAAGCTGTTACGCTTACTGTACCGGCAGTCTGTTGCAGCGCTGTGATGTTCTTTTCCGCATCCTTGACCTCTGTCTTAATTCCATCAATGGAAGTCTGTATACGAAGCATGCGCCCTTCCAGGTCCTTATAAGACCGGTTGTTTACCGCGGTGCTACTCCCCCGACTTTGGCTGCCAGTACATTCCAGGGTTTCTTTTCCGGCGGAAACAGTGCGCTGCATCACATAAGTATCGAACGTAACACCGTTTGCGTCTGTCACCGTGATGATATTGCCCGCCCTAATGCCAGAACCACGGGGGACTGATACTTTGCATGGCACATAAGGTGCCCCCATGAGTGTCTGATATAAATGCTGCGCTACGGATTGTAAATCAGTCGTGGAACTGCCAGAAAGAATCATGTTGGAGGACACCACGTAGGTATTTCCCTCCTCCAAATCCGAAGGCCACACAACACCCACATCGTCATCGGCGCTGCTGATCTGTACCTTTTCTACTGCCATGACCTCGTAATCCTCATAACTCAACGAGCCTTGGAAATACGATACCTGTTTGATGCCTTCCTCTGTCTCTGATTGCACTGGTGCTATGGCTATTGCAGTATTCTTTGTATACCACGCAAATTCAATCAATCCCTCCGGTGTTGCCCTGACAAAGCTTGCCGCAATCTCTGCTGCCCATTGAAGCAATTTCCGCCCAGTCACATCTCCGGGGGAGAAATATTCTATTTTTAAATCACCGTTTGAGATATAAGAGTTTGCCAGTTCCGCACCACATTTTTCACACACAGCCTCCACAAACTCCTGCAAAGTCATGGGAAAGGATTCCTTCAACTCCGTCAGCCATGTGGTTAAGTCTGCATCTAGTAACGCCACCCGGTCATAGGCTGTAATTTTATAGGCATTTGCGCTGGATCGTGTTGGTTTTTCCAGTCTAAAAATACCCACCTGTTCCCGGCTGGTATCGTCGTACTCTGTGTAAACGGTAACTTCGGTTCCTGCTGCAATACTCAGCGCACCGCCCGGTGCAATCAGAGTAGCTTCCATGCAGGAGCAGCAGACGGAGCCCGGTGTAAGCTCCATTTCACTGTTCACCAGTTCTGTATATTGTACGTTCATCAGGGCATTGGTTGTCCCGCGCCCCGATGATAATTCTGTTCCGTCCGGAAGCACTATTATACTTTTCTGCATAGGTACCTCCTAACATTCAATGATGTTGAATTTGTAATTTTTCCAGATATCCATGCCAGCACTTTTCCAAGCTATTCCATAATTGCTACGATAACACGTAGTTTCTTCCTGTACGCTCGGATCCAGACGACTTGGATGGCCAAAGATAAAATCCGGTTCATCTGGGAACAGGCTTTCCATATACATTCTCTCCTCCTCGGAGATGTTACTGTACACAAAACTCCATGTTCCCAGTTTATAACGCACCACAATGCGGTGCATATATCCGCTTTCATCGCGCCCAGAATCAGATGCATCCAAATCGTTATATTTCACTTCAATCTCTTCATCCGGTGCAAACATCGGCTTTCCATTAATCGTGAACAAATCAGTTAATGTCCGCATCATGTACCTCCCTTGATTATTGCCATTTTAGACTGGTAACGGCCCGCAGCCTTACCGATCTCTTCGTCTCCTATAACTACGCTGTTTTCCTTATCATTAATCGCCTGCACAACAGCTTCAAATCCTGCCATCATCGCAGTAATGTAATTTTCCAGTGTCGCTATTGTCTTAAGCGCGGCATCATCGGCCATCTGCTGCATCTTGTCTTCCGGCGCAACAACCTCCCCTTGATGTCTATTATCGCCGATCATGGCAAGCTGAGGAGTGTTCGCTTTCACATAACCACCATTCGCTAATAACGGAATCTGCGGTACCGAAATGGTACTAATGCCAGAAAATGGCTTTATACCAAGAATTTCAATTTCTTTAATCCGTTGAAGAGCAGAGTTGATTCCATTAAACGGTACCGCAATGGCCGAGTTTAGACCGCCAATGATTTCGTTTGCCACGGACTTGAAACCGGAAAGAATACCGTCTTTGATTTTTACGAAAATCTCACCAGCTACGGAGAATACATTGACGATTCCTTGCCATGCTTTTTGAAAAGTATCTTCGAAGAAGCTTGCTGCATTTCCGAAGACGGTTTTCACGCCAGCCCAAGCAACTTTCGCCTTATCTGTAAATCCAGTCCACAAATTTGAAAAGAAATTTCCGACAGGCTGAACGATTTTTGTGTTAATCCAGTTTCCGATTGTCGAAAAAACTTCCTTAATCCCGTTCCAAGCATTGATTGCTTTGCTCTTTATACCAATCCACAATGTCGAAAAGAAATTTCCGACAGGCGCAACTACTTTGTCTCTGAACCATGCTGATACAATCTGCCAACAAGCCTCGATTATCGCCCAACAACCATTCGCGATCACACCGATATTATAGAAAATATCGGAAATTGTCTTGCGAATATTAGTAAATAATTGAGAAAACCATGTGTACGCCGGAGAGAAAAAAGCCACAATAGAATCCCAGCACGAGGAAGCCGCCAAGGAAATATCACTCCACAATCCGCTGAAAAATTCACAAACAGGCTGAACCACGTTTGTGTCGAACCACCCGGAAACAACGCTCCAAATGTCGCGCACGCTTGACCATAAACCAGAGAAAAACTCGCCGATGGAAGTACAGGCACTCGAACACCATTCAACAATCACGTCCCATTTTTGCACAACAAGGATAACCAAGTCTGTGACAAGTCCAACAGCCAAGCCAATCAATGCGCCGATACCTGCGGTAATGGGGCCGCCCAATGCGCCGATAATTGCGCCAATACCTGCGCCCGCAGCTGTACTGCCGATTGAAGTCAGTGCCGCGCTTAGCCAGTCGATTCCCCTCACAAGCGAATCGTAAATTCCTGTAACAAACATTGGGATACCGGCAATAATGCCACCTAGAGCTCCGCCCAACAGTCCGCCACCAATCTCGGCACCAAACAAAGTTATTGTTGGAAAAAGTTGCGACATTGCTAAGCTTAATCCGCCGGTAAGGCCGGTGCCTCCTAATAAAATTTCCCCGAAGTTTGACAGATCAAGCCCTTCGGTAAACGCATCGTATATCCCAGCTCCTTCTAATGCAATACCAGTAACCACTAAGGTAATACCAGCTGTAATAGCCATCTTCTTTCCAAGCAAAGAAAGCGTCCCTTTCAGTGTTTTTGCTTTAATATTTGCTGTGGCAAGGTCCGAGATAAATCCGCCCAGTTTCAGGCCTCCTAGCGCAGCAACAGCTAAGCCCACATATTTTGCAATATTACGCAATAGCTCCTTCGCACTATCGCTAATTCCTTGAATCTGACTCTCTGTCTTTTCGAGGATTGTTTCTCCTTGTGCAAGAGAACCGAAATCAATGGATGAGCCGACGATACTTGCATCACTATCACTGGATGCAGATGTGTTGTCCCCCAACTTCTGGATATCATCAAACCCGGCAAGAGAACGCATTTCTTTTGCCGCGGCTTTAGCAGCATCTTCTACGCCTGATACTGTATCACTTAAATTTTCTGCGTCTGTTATCGCAGAAGATATTTGTGTATCAGCTGCTTCGTTTCCAGTTATTAACTCCGTAAAGGATTTGAACGCCTCTGCCAATGTTGACAACTTTCCAAGTAGAGTATTGATAACCTGGATTACTGGCGTAAACAGGTTGATAAGTCCCTGGCCAATTGTCGCCTTCAAACTATCAATCTGAAGGTTCAATACCCTTACCTGATTCGCCCATCCATCTGACGTTCGCTGGAAATCTCCAGATGCCGCAGACAATTGTTCTTGAACGAACTGGTACCGCAGGGCAACCTTCTCAGCTTCACTCATGGCGCTGGTAGTCTTTCCAAATCCCTTTGCCAACGCATAGTTATCCAGGGCAGTTTGCGACATAACAACACCCAGGTCCTTTAAGGACTCTGTTTCACCAGTAAACACGGATTTCAATTTGGTGTAAGCTTCCTCCTGGGTAAGGTTATAGAAGGATGCCACGTCTCCAGCAAGTCCGGTAAGTGTGGTTCCCATATCATACGCCTGCTGCTCAGTGAAACCAAATGCCTTAGCCATAGACCCAAAGGTACCAGTAAACTGCTTTGCCATTGTCTCTGAAAGGCCGAAGGAAGCTGCTGCACTTTTAGCGAAATCATCTACCTGTGCCTTCATCGCAGGGAAAGTCACATCTACAACGTTCTGTACTTCCTGCAAATCTGAGCCGAGCTCCAAGCACTCCTTGCTAAATTCCACCAGTTTTTTTATTGAAAAAGCCGCTGCCAGGGCGGCGCCCGCCTTCTTTGCTAATTTGTTGACACCGAGCATCTGCTTGTTGAAGCCATTTTGATTAAGGACAAGATCAAGTACGATTTGCCCTAGGCTTGTTGCTGACATATATACCACCTGCCTTTATTCCTAAAGGACATCGGCACATGGCACTACTTGTCCTGGTTAATTTTTAATTCGAATTCTTTTTTGCAGTGCCTTGCCTGGCACTTCATGAAAACACCCCGGCATATCGCATCCGGGGTATACTGTACTTTTTGCTCATGCCCACAATAGGGGCATCTTGCTTTTCTTTTTATCTTTTCAATTTTTAACACCTCCCGCCATAGAGATGAATGTTTTTTTCATCTGCTCCAGGAAGTCTTCCATTTTCTCGGGGCTCACTTTCTGCGCGCTTCTACTGCGCCATTCGTTGCGGATTCGGTGCTGTTCCTTGGAAAAATTTTTCAATATGTCTTCATTATCCTCAGAACGAATCTGTACGATGCGCCCTAACGACGTTTCTGGTCCCAGTCCCGACAACAGCGCGCAGAATTCATCCCATTTCATTTCCTGAAACTCTTTTGAATAGACCTTTATCCCGTACTGCGCCCTGAATGAAGATACAATCAAATCAAAATCCTCAAACAAATCATAGTACGGGTCTTCTATTCCCCCTGTTCGTCGTCCATATCGGTGCCGGTAACAGCGGAAATTGCGGCCTTGACAAAAGTCTGGAAATTGGCGAAATTAAGCTTTAACTTGTCAACTTTCTTCCTGTCGGCTTCCGGAATCAGCATATTGTAGATTTCCACAATGTCAGCCGGTTTCACATCGTCCCCGATTTTCTGCATTACTTTCAACATTGTTGAAGCGTCATCATTTAGGTGCACTTCGATGTCCTTGATTTTGATTTTAGGAGACTCCTCAAAATTCAGCTTATCGGTAATATCAATTACTTTTGCCATATATTACTCCTCCTCTACCTTCTACTCTTCATTCACTGTTGCCGCCTCTGTTGGCAATGTAACTTCCGGCTTGCCATTGCTCATAACATCGAACTCCAGCGGAGCCACTGCGGTAGAATCTCCGGAACCGGCATTCTTGACATTAATAACCGAACCTGGGAACAGTACTATAGTGCCATCTGGAAAAGTCCACTGAAAGTCTTTCTCAACATCACGGCCATTCTTAAATGCCAAGGCAGATACGGCGTCATTGCCACTATCGCCCACGTTGCGTTTTGCCGTTACGGAAATCGTAACACCTTTACCGGTCATTAATCTTCTTACCCACCCCTCCGTATCAAACGGCGTCCATTCCTCAACACCATTATCAAACGACACGCTGAAACTTTCGCAGTCAGCAATAGCAGCCATTACTGCTTCTGATCCAGATGCTGCGGTGTCAATCTGGAACTGGTTTTCATAACAAGGATATACTCCTGATTTCATTTACTTATCCTCCTTCTGATAGATCACTGCTGCCTCAATGACCATCTCGTAAATGCCGGCATCATCAGTGCCTACATCTACAGGCTCATTGGTCAGCAATTGAATAAATTTAATAGTTTCGTTGTTTATAGTTTTTTCTCTTACCGCCTCAAGTGCTTTGAATAGACTGACGGCGGCATTTTCTGTTTCTCTTGGGGATTTGTTCCAATGAACCAAAAATGACACATATTTTATGCCGTAGGATTTTAAGGCGGGTCCGCCAATGGCCGTCTGATAACTATGCGCATGCTTAGAATTATAAACCCCTATAGCTTTTTCCTTCTTTGCATCCAGCTTTCCCATGTAGACATATTCAGCCAAACCAAGAGTTGCTATAAAATCTCTTATATCGGACAATTTCATCATAAGTCAGCTAACCTCCTGTAGAACTTTTTAAAAGCGTTCGGAGCAAAATCTGCATTCTTACCACCGGGCTCCCAGTCTTCAAACCATTTTCCCCTAGCACTTGGATTTTCGTCCTTTTTAAAATTGTACTCCGGGTGAAAATATAAGCGTCTTGCATATGGTGTAGAATGGACTAGAGTAACTTTTCCATTCTTGCTTTCAGACGTATCCAAAAACATGCTCTCGTTCTGTAAATTGCCAGTATCCCGCGGTACAACTTGGGCCTGCACAACTTCGGTATGTAACGCTTCGGCAGTCTGCTCCAAAGCTGTTATGGCGGCCCCTGTTAATTCGCCTATCTTTGCCATATTGAGCTTGATGGAAGAGTTTGCTCTTATCATACCAACAGTACCTCCGTATAATTAACTGTCCCATCTGGGTTCCGCGCCTTAGTTCCCTGCAAAATGCAGCGTTTCGTTCCGAATACGATTGCCTCTCCGGCAGATATGACCGGCAAACTCGGACAGATATCCCCAGGAAATAAAGCGGATCCGGTTATTTCTACCAGTTTCTTTTCAGTAGTCAAGATTGTCTTGGCTTTATCTTGATAATTACACTTGCCGGAATAGGTTATCTGTCCAAGCGGCTCCCCATATTCGCTTATACCTTCTTGGTCAAAAGCAAGTTCTATATCGGTCTTGCAGAGCCTTTTGGGTACCAAACATGGATATTTCATAGAATCACCTCGCTAAACGGCAGCATAGGCCAGTCTGAGATAGTAACGCATATACATCCCGCTTCATGGCAACGCCTTTGTCTGTATAAACATTCCAAGAACTGCCAAACTGCGCTGAAACTCCGTTGATACTGTAGCTCGATAAAATTGTATTGATTTCATCAGCATTCTCGTATTCAAATTCAGCCTGCTGGCAACACACCTCTTTAATGACTTCTTGTTGGAATTGCGTCAAATTGGAAAATCCCTGGCCCACAATTCGATTGTAGGTCAGGGAATCAATATGCCTGCTTGCCTGTCTCAACGCCTTTTCTAACTCTTCTGCCGGAATGATACTCCCCTTATACTCATTCACATAATAATCAGAATCTACATATGGTTCGTAAGGCATCTTACTCACCTGCTTTCTGACCGGCTTTCTTTGCTTTATTTGCAGCTACACTCTGCTCAGCAGATTCCTGAATTGGCTCTTTAGCAGCCTCCTCTAACTCTGCGATTCGAGCTTTATACTGCTCGTTTTCAGCTTTCAGAGCGGCATAATCCTCGTACGGAACCGTCTTTCCTCTGCCATAAGCAATAATGTTGCCATTGTTGCTGTATATGTCGAAGCCTGCATCCTGGTAGGATTTCTTCTGGGCCTCTTCAATGACATACTCTTTATTTCCCTTTACTGCCCGCATATTCCACCTCCTATGCTTCCACGTTCATCGAACAACCTTCTACTTTTTTCTCCAAAAGGAAAAGGTCTCCGTAATTACGATTCTGATACAGATATCCATCTGCGGTGCGACTGTCGGTACCCGGCGTAAACAGCTTAATATAGCTGTACTTATCGCGACATACCACGCAAGATGTGTGAATCAGAATCCAGTTGATCTGCTTCGCATCTTCTGCTGCCACGCAACCTTCTGTGAAGTCGTATTTTGTCTTCATTCTGGCTGCTGGAACCATTTTTATGGTTACATCGTCCAGACTGTGAACCTTACGGTTGATTGTAGAAGGCGTATTAACGGTAATCATACGCTGAATACCCTCTGCCTCTTTGACGATTTTTCTCATGGTCGGGGTAACATAAAGGATTCTTCCTTCCTCTGGAACCCCCGCCTCATCCATAATTGCCATTTCTGCGTCAAACACTTCAAGGAAGTTTGCGGCATCAATCACGGTTGCGTCGATACGACCAGAAAAATTGGTTAACTCTGAATGAAGTTTGGAGAAACGATAGGAATCTTTTTCTGGAATAGCCTGCTCCGTTTCGAAGGTGTTCTGAATATTCGCAACGGACAATGTCAGATTTGTCTCATCAATATCCATCGGGTCAATCCAGAACTCCACATCTCTGTCATGTTCCAGTTTCTTAGCCTCCCAGTCATTGCTCATGGTTCCTGCATTAAAGCCTGCGGTTCTCGTGTGGTCTTTATAACCAGACACGGTCATTCTCGGAAGCTTAATAGTCTGTGCATTAATGAATTTTACCTGTTGATTGCTCTGTGCAAGTGCATCGGAGCATAATTCCTTCGCATATTTCTGCTGAAGGAGCTGTGTGAATGTTGTAGCGTAATCATATACTGCCATGTTTCATTTCCTCTCTTTCTTTATAATCCGAACGCCTTCTTTAAGGCATCATCATTGGTAGACTGCTGCTGGTTTCCACTTCCTGCTCCGACCTGAACAAATCCAGTACTGCCGGACGCCTGCGGTTTTAAGGCAGGCACGTCTTCCAGAACCTTATTTAAGGCATTCTTTAATGTTTCGTCGTTGATTTTTCCATCCTGCCCCATTACCTGGCTTAAGTCTGCCATTCTGAGTATGTATGGGATTGTTTTTGCATCGATTCCAAGTGATACAGCCATCATTGTGGCTGCATTCTGAATCTGCGCTTGCTGCGCAAGTGCCTGTGCCTGTGTTAACTGAGTCTGCAGTACTCCAACATCTGGCTGGCTTGCCGCTTTCTGTTGCTTAAATGCTGAAATCGCCTGTTTCATTTCCTCTTCCGATAAGCCTTGCTGCTTGAAGTATCCCTTTAACACGGTATCTTCTGCTGCGGACTGCTTTCCAGAAATAATGCTGGCCAATTTTTCGTAATCAAATTCTGGGGTTTGCACCTGTCCTGCTGGTGTTACCTCTGTTCCTCCCCCACTGACTCCTTGGCCATTTCCTGACTCTGCAAAAAATTGCAGGTTCATCGGTAATACATTTCCTTTCATTTTGGGTCTCCTTTCCAGTTTATAGAGTGTCTCTCTATTACAGTTTTTTATGTGCTGTCTGCACGAACAGTTGGTGCGCCGGTGTCTCCGTGTAGTTTTACGTCTTCGGACATAAAAATAACACCCGTAGGGGGTGCTAAATTCTTTTGATAATTTGGCATAAAAATACCACCGGTCATTACTGGCTGGTGGCTTCATGCTTTCTTACAATTTCTCTTAATTGTTCTTTCCATTCTTCATAAGTATACTTCGCACCTATACGAAATGATATGTCCGCAAGATTTCCTGTTATGGCATATACTTGCTTTTTTAATTCCTGGAGTTCCTCATCGTTTTTCATCATCTCAATAAATTCTTTTTTTAACATGTTGCTACTCTCCTGTTATCCTTAAGAATGCAGAATGGATTTCTTGAAGTTCTTCTTTTATAAATTTCACTGTTTCATCACTACCTTGGTACAGTGCAGCAAATATGTTTGCAAAAACTTCCAGTTCTGTGTAACCTGGTATCCCTATGTACTGAGAATCATGACTGGCGCCGCCCACAATAGCATTATCCGTTATGCAACCAAGTATATCACTAATGAGTTCATTATACTCTAGTTTCCCTCCTGGTTCAAACATTTTCTTGTATTTGCTCTTTTCTCCCATCAACCTCTTTTCAGTTTTGATAATTGCTTCCGAAAATTGCATATCCATTGGACTTCCAAATTCGTTCTGATCAATTCTATGCGCAATTTCGTGAATCATCGCTTCTTTTTGATCGCAATACGGATACTGTGGATGGTTTGTATTGATTACGACTGCATCCCTATCCTGATCATAGGTAAAAGCTCCGTCTGCCGTATCATCTAATATAACAAATTCATCTTTGCTATATTTATCTACCAATTCAACCATTGCTTGCGGAGTGTCTGCCCTGTGCTCCTTAATATCATCAGTAACAGTATAGCGTTTTTCTACTTTTTCTTCCCATTCCGCTTGCTTTTTCCTGTATTGCTTCTTGTTACCGTCATCCAAAGAATATTTTGCAAGCCTTCCGTATTTTTCTTCCTGCCTTTTTGCGTATTGCAACTTCGCTTCTTTATTAGCGGAAAGCCCAACTGCCTCCAGCTCCTCTTTTGTCCAGGTATCGTCTGCGGTAGATATTCCTGGGAAATATGTAGTATGGCTATCCTTGCATCTGGGATGATACAAACCGCACCGAACTGCATAGCTCATTAATGGATATGGTCCCTCTTCTTTTTTACCACCACTCCACACATCGTCAATCAGTACCTTGCCACAAAATGGCAAGCACTTCGGGCACGGATTTCCCCGCTTATTCACAATAACCGTGTGGATTCCCCATTCCTGTCGTTTCTCGCCTTCACCTTGCAGGTAAGCCCGCTTACTGGCAGTACGGATAGCCATGTCGGCATAATCGGCCAATGTATGCCTTGCTCCATTAGCATATTCCACGCAATTCAGCCCCCGGGAGAGCATATCCTTTGTAGCCATGTCTACAGCTTTTTCATACGTACCAGCACCGGTATTGGCATATACCTGGGCATTGAATATTGCTTTCCGATAATCATCATTTGCCTTTCGCAAAACTGCAATTTCTGCTCGCTGCATATCCTGCGTTGTTGCTTTTATTAAAGCCTCTAACTTTCTCTCATTAAGTTTGAAGAATTCGGCCGCCATTCCTTTGCTGACTTTATTCGCTCCAGTGAAACCATTCTTAATGGCCTTTAAGATTTCTATTTCCTGCTGCATATTTCCGTCAGCTCTGGACTGCCGTATCAATGTCTCAATTTCTTTGTTAATGCTCTGGAACTGTCTCTCGTACTTTTTCTGATTTTCCTTCTTGTATTTTTCCAGAGCCTTCAGCTGTTCTGCCTGCCACATAGTCCACTGCTTGTCTTCGTCGATTTCTTCCAGCCTATGCCTTTTCATGTTACGAACCATTGAAGCCATTAGTTCATTTTCTATTACTTGAAAAGCTGCCGTAATATCATATTCTGCCATCAGCTTTACCTTCCATTCGCATGCACTTTAAAGCCTTGCGCCTTGAACTGCCGCATCAGATTCTTTAGCTTTGTCACGCTCTTGCACTTATCGCAACGCAATTCTGCATAGTCCTGCTTCTCAATTGCATAAACGCCAAAGGGAACCTGCTCACTTGCCACCTGCAGAAGCCCCTGATATTCCTTCTGGCTCATTTGATATACCCGATTCATTACCTTTACCTGCATTCGCAGCACCTCCCGCAGAAAATCCTTTCAATTGAAACTCGCCCGCTGACTGATTCACTCCGGGTTCTTCCACCTTTGCAATGCCTTGCTCTGCTTTCAGTCTGGCGATCTCTTCTTTCTTCCATGCATCATCTTTGCTATCTCCATAAAGCTCTTCTATTGCCGCTTCAATGGACATAATGCCCTGCGTCTTTCCTTTTCCGACAGTCTCCACCTGGCTTTCAAAGGACGGGTTTGCGTACTCACCAAACGAAATATCTGCTTTAATCTCCTCGACCGGCTGATTCATAAGCAGGTTATATGCATTGATTGACACATTTACCAGTTCCGGCAGGGCTTCCTGCAATGCTTCAATAATGGCATTTCTCGTGTAAAGCGTCGTCTTTTCCTTTTCTCGCTGCGCCTCGGCATTATCCAGCTTCTTCACATCGATACCTAAAGTAGACGGGCTGATTACCCCCTGCAAACACAAATCCAGCGCAGTACAGTAGGATGCCAGATAACTTTCATGTGGAATAGACGGCTGATCTGTATTGACCTTGTTCTCTGCCTTCTCGCCCATGTCATTATCCGCTGCAAAATATCGGTTATCAAAAGGATTGGGTTTTAAAAGTTTTCCTGTCTCCGGATCGTGCGGCACCAGACATTCCGGAATATAGGTCTTGGCTCTTCCGGCGCGAAGCGCGTCCATCCACTGAGACCAGGCCTCATCGTAAGCGTCAAAGCTGTCCAGCTTGCCATCAAAAATAGAGCCACCTCTCCCTTCATACTTGGTTGACTCGTATATCTGTAAAGGAACTGCCAACATAAGCGTCTTGTCAAATGTCCAGTCCGACAAAGTACTGGTTGCCTCAATGCTTTTGATGTCCACTATTTCATTGTCCAAATACAGTTCATTCCTTATGTAGCCGTATCCGTACCGCTCATTTAACACGTACTGCTTTCCCGATGCTATATAGGCTGTCTTAAACACAATCTCACGAACTCGATCCCGCTGCCGAATTATCTCTATACGTTCTCCCGGGTACCATTCCAGGATAGGGTATTCACTGATTCCGGTGTCAATTGTGACTTTAAATGCCCCATCGCCAATATAAAGTGCTTCTTTCAACGCCTTTTCCATTTTCTTTTGGAATTTATTGCTTTTTGCAATCTCTTTCCAGGTCGTCTCGTGAGACCCGCCGCCTGGAAATTCAAAATCGTTCATGTCATTTAAAACAACTGACACCAGGGTCCTTACAATCAATCCTGGAAGACCGGTGTGTATTTTTCGCATCTCCATTCCAGGTGTGCACCTGCTTGCCCAGAATTTATACTTATCTGCGTACTCCGGGGTCTGCTGATACATCTGCTCCAGCTCATTGCTGTCACCACGGTACCAGATGCGGTTGCGTATAGCATTGGTTTCAAAATCCAATACCTCATTTATCTGGATATTATATGGACTGGCCGGAACCACATTTAGCCAGCTCCGGATTCCTCGTTTAATATTCTCGCTCAATTTCTTTATCACACCCACTTTCTTAATCCTCCTCAAATCCAATCAAATTCCTGTACGGTATCCAGGAATATTGGGAGCTGTTTATTGTATGGTCATTGCGATCCTCCGGCTTGTCCTTCTCATCGTCCCAGCTGTATCGCTCTAACTCGCTTATATGCTCCGTACAGGTATCTACGACCAAATAGCAGCCCTGTTGAATCCATCCAAGTTGCAGCTTGATACGGTCCAGAATTTCCAGTTTTTTATATGAATCAAAGAAATTATATAAGCATCCATGTAGGCGCTTGTACTTCCGGAGCTCCGTAATGGTTCCTTGGTCCGCATTGTCAATGAACACATCTTTGGCAAATCCCCAGTCTTTTCGGCACTGTTCCAAAAACGCAACAAGTTTTACCGCCGTATCTGATGGTGCCAATGGTGTGTCCAAATCTGCATTGCTGTAAACTTTCTCTGCCAGAGTAATCAGTTTCCTATCTTCTGTAATTCCCTGGAATATCATTGCAATAGTATCTGGCGACTTAGAAGAGTAAGACGTATCTAGTCCGGCAGTAAATTTCTTGAATCTCAGCTTTCCAGCTGCCATCTGTTGTTTTACCCATGCAGCTGTGACCACGTGTTTTTTACGGTCAAAGTTCGGAAAGATAAGACCAGTTGCTTTTCCTCGCAGGCCCTGTATCTTGTTTTTCCAAATCTTTGTGCCTTTCGGCGTATTGGCCATGATCTTCTCCAGCTTTTCAGCC
Organism: Roseburia sp.; assembly: GCA_017621905.1. Classification (GTDB taxonomy): domain Bacteria; phylum Bacillota; class Clostridia; order Lachnospirales; family Lachnospiraceae; genus Roseburia. Next base: position 1,054 of record JAGASC010000308.1, on the reverse strand, counting down.
GGAAGTCCAAGGTTATGCGCAAAAGAAAAGAACCAATGCACCCATCCGGGCTTTGGTTCTTCTTTTAATTTGTCTATTATTTCTTGTGGTGTTTCATATTTCCACTCTGGAAGAGGCCTAGAACAATTGATATATTCTTTATACACCTCCAGGTTCGGATCATCGGGATTCAGCGTGGCCATCATGTAATCGCATCGCATGGCAGCTTCTCGAACAAAGTCGATGTCTGCCGTGTTTATCTCATCAATGTATAGACAGCCATATTGTCCGCCGAGAGCTTTCTGCCACTTTTTCTTATCTCCGTAGCCCATGACATAGATCACTTTGTCTCCCTGGGACGTGTGAAACAGGATATGCGGTATTTTTTCATCCTTAGTTCCATTGCCGTTATATTCTGTGAGTACACCAAAATCATCTATAATACCTAAATCTTTATTGATGATATTCTTTTCTGCGGTACCGGTGTCTTTGGCCGCCAAAATATGGAGCTTCTTGGGCGACTCCGCTACTTTAAGCATAAATTTAAATATCCCAACTGTAGTCTTGCCTGCCGCCGTTGTGCCTTCCAGGAACTCCACCGGAGCATTGCACCGAAGAAATGCCTTATATTTGCCTGACAGTAGTAATTTTTCTTCACTCACTATCCATCACCACGCATCTGTTCCAGAATAGCATCAAGTTTATTTTTCTCCTCTTGAATGCCAGACACTTCCACTTTATCTTTAAACATGCCAAGATGCCGCCCTAATAGTTCCAGGGCTTTCTCTTTATCATTCATCTTAATTTCAATGCCGTTTGCCCCTTCTTTTATTCCGGCGATGGCGCTGATCTGTTTGTCAGACAGCCGGGCTGTATCTTTAATTCGCACAAAGCCATTCACAACCTCTGCATAATCCGTTGCCTTTGCAAACGCTATTGCAGCAAGTTCGTTGATAACCATATCTTGTGTGACTTCGGTGCGCTTTTGACGTTCCTCTATACGCTCTTGAATATAGGCCGCAACCTTAACATTTCTTAACAATCTTGCCGCGGCGGCAGCAGCCGTATCATCATT
>JAGASC010000307.1 GCA_017621905.1 Roseburia sp. | reverse complement strand
TTGAGAGAGGGCTTTCGTCCTCTCTCAACCAAGTCATCGTGATATCATAATTATCCTAGCACTTCTAAATAGAAAATGCAAGCTTTTTCGCGTGAAACATGTAATTTTTTCCATACCTTATTACTTTTCAAACATTAGCCAATAGCCTGGCGCCACTTTTTTACAGATTCCTATGCAATAACTTATGCTCTTTTCCAACCAGAAAATCTGCGTAGAGCTGTTTTACTGCCGGATTCTCATCCGGGAACCGGATGTTGGACGCAGCATCCACTTTGTAGATACCCTCCATACGTCCTTTTCTTGTCCGGGCACCCGCCTGTGCCGGCTGTCCGCCGCCCATGATACAACCTCTACGGCAGGCCATGACCTCCACGAAATCATACTGCTTCTCTCCGCTCTTTATGCTATCCAGCAATCTTCCTGCATTGGCAAGGCCATGTACAACGGCAATTCTCACCTCTCGGCCACCCAGGGTTAACGTAGCTTCCTTAATGCCCTCTTCACCACGAACACCGGTAAAGCTTAAGGAATTTAAGGTCTTATAATTTTTCTCAGGTGCCAGGTGACGCAGCACAGCTTCTGTTACGCCGCCGGTAGTGCCGAAAATAGCGCCGCCGCCGGATGCAATAGAAAATGGCATATCAGCAGCTTCACCGCTCAATTTTTCAAACTGGATTCCTACCTGTTTGATCATTCGGATGATTTCCACTGTGGTCAGCACATAGTCCGTATCCTGTCTGCCGTCCGTAAAGTTATCCGGGCGCAAAATTTCACCTTTTTTTGCGGTACAAGGCATAATGGATACCACCATAGTGCGCTTACCGTCCGCCTGATCTTTCTTGGCAAAATAATCCTTAACGATTGCAGACATCATTCCCTGGGGAGAACGGCAGGTAGAAATATTTTCTGCGAATTCCGGGTATTTTGTCTCACAATATTTTACCCAGCCCGGACAGCAGGAAGTAAACAGTGGAAGCTTCTCATTGCTCTCCAAACGCTCTAAAAACTCCTTGGATTCCTCCATAACCGTCAGGTCGGCTGCAAAGTTTGTATCATATACTTCGTCGAAGCCCATAATACGCAGCGCTTCCACTAACTTTCCGAAGGAATTCTCGCCCTTCGGGATTCCGAAATGATCACCTACTGCCAGACGTACTGCCGGTGCAATCTGGGCAACCACACGCACATTTTTATCCGCGATGGCATTCCACACCTGAGTCACGTTGGTACGGATAGAAATTGCTGCCGTCGGACAGACAGCTGCACACTGTCCGCAGCCCACGCAGTCGGTCTCCGCTAATTTTTTGTCAAATGCAGGCATTACTTCCATTTTGGAACCACGGTTTGCAAAATCAATCGCTCCCACACCCTGGATCTCATCACAGGTCCGCACACAGTCACCGCAGAGAATACATTTATTCGGATCCCTTACGATGCTCGGTGAACTCATATCAAGCGGTTTCTCCTTGCGGTTATTTAAGAAACGCACTGCATGTACGCCCACACGGTATGCTAAGGCCTGCAGTTCGCACATGCCGTTTTTGTGACAGGTGGTACAGTCTCTGCAATGGGATGCCAGTAAAAGCTCAATAATAAGCTTGCGGTACTGCTGAATCTTTTTTGTATTGGTATATATCACCATGCCCGGTCTCGGCTGCTCGGAACAGGAGGCAAAAATTCTTCCTCTGTCATCTTCCACCACGCACATCCGGCAGGCTCCGTAAATGGAAAGCTCGGAATGGTAACAGAAGGTAGGCAGATCAATGCCGGCTTTTCTGATCAGTGACAATACGTTTTTCTCGCCTTCAATCGGCACACATTTTGAATCTATTGTAATATAATCCATTTCTTTTTTACCCTCCAAAATAGCTTTCTTTAGCTTTCAGTGTGAATTGCACCAAACGGGCAATTGTCCATACATGCGCCGCACTTGATACACTTTGTGGCATCAATGGTAAACGGCTCCTTCACCTTACCGGTGATTGCACTTACCGGACAGTTTCTTGCACATTTGGAACAGCCTTTACATTTGGAAGGATCGATAACATAACGGCGCAGCGCCTGGCAGTTGCCGGTGCGGCAGCGTTTGTTTACTACGTGATCCAGATATTCCTCACGGAAATTCTTTAAGGTACTTAATACCGGCAATGCCGCACTCTTTCCAAGACCGCAGAGTGCCGTATCCGTGATGGCCTCCCCCAGCTCCTGGAGGATATCCAGTTGCTCTAAGGTTCCCTTTCCGGCCACAATATCCTCTAATATTTCCAGCATTCGTCTCGTGCCCTCGCGGCAAGGCACACACTTACCGCAGCTCTCATTCTGGGTAAAGTTCATGAAAAATCTTGCCACTTCCACCATACAGGTGTTCTCATCCATAACGACCAGACCACCGGAACCGATCATGGCACCTAACTTCTTTAAGGAATCGAAATCCAGCTTTACATCCAGATCCTTAGTAATCAGACATCCGCCGGAGGGTCCGCCAATCTGCACTGCCTTAAAGGCACATCCCCTTTTACACCACCACCGATTTCATAAACGATTTCTCTTAACGTAGTTCCCATCGGAACTTCGATAAGACCGGTATTTTTTACGCTTCCGGTCAGGGCAAAGGCTTTGGTTCCCGGACTGGTCTCTGTTCCGAGACTGTGGAACCATTCTGCACCCTTTGTGATAATCATCGGAACATTGGCGTAGGTCTCTACGTTATTTAATACGGTGGGTTTTCCGAAAAGTCCCTGCTCTACGGTTCTAGGCGGCTTGGTACGCGGCATTCCGCGCTCACCTTCAATGGAAGCGGTAAGAGCACTTCCCTCACCACACACAAAGGCTCCTGCACCACGATTGATATGGAGCCGGAAGCTGTAACCGGAACCCATGATGTTGTCTCCTAACAAACCTACTTCTTCCGCCTGGGCAATGGCTACCTTCAAACGTTTGATTGCAAGCGGATACTCCGCACGCACGTAGATATATCCTTCCTGCGCACCCACCGCGTAGCCGGCAATGATCATCCCCTCTAACATCTTATGGGGATCACCTTCCATAACGCTTCGGTCCATAAAAGCGCCCGGGTCTCCCTCGTCACCGTTGCAGACCACGTAACGGATGGTTTCTTTCTGTCTTGCCACCTGTTTCCACTTATAACCGGTCTGGAAGCCACCGCCTCCACGGCCACGAAGATTGGACTCTAGCACTACGTCTACAACCTCGGATGGAGTCATCTCAAACAGCGCCTTCTCTAACGCCTGATATCCGCCCACCGCAAGGTATTCCTGAACATTTTCTGCGTCGATATGACCACAGTTCTTTAAGACCTGTCTGGTCTGTCTTGCATAAAAAGGAATCGCTTCCTGCTCTTTATATTTCACGCCATCCAGCTCATACATCAGGCGCTCCACCGGTCTGTCATTTAAAATGGTTTCCCGGAAAATTTCCTCGCAGTCCTCTTCCTTTACTTTAATATAAAGATAATTGGAAGGCTCAATGCGCACCAATGGTCCCATCTCACAGAAACCGTGGCATCCGCTCTGTTTTACTCCGACATGGGCTACTTCCGGACCGAACTCGATTTCCACGCCCTCGATTCCTTCCGTCAGTTCCTTCATTTTTGCAAATATACGGTCAGAACCGCCTGCCAGACATCCTGTTCCGGCACAAATTAATATCCGCTTGGTCTGGCTCTTCATTTCAGCAATGGCTGCTTCTGCCGCCATCGTCAAGTCATCTCTGGAATTGATTCTCATGCCTGCTCCTCCCCACGCTTTAGTTCTGCAATCAGCTCTGTCACCTTCTCCGGTGTCGTGGCCGGATGCACTTTGTCATTTACCGTAAGAGCCGGTGCCAATCCGCAGGCACCCAGACAGGAAACTGTCTCCAATGTAAAGAGCATATCATCCGTGGTATGCTTCTCCGGTGTAAGATTTAACTCTTCTCTCAGCTTGTTAAGTATGGCGGTTGACTTACGCACATGGCAGGCAGTGCCGTCACATACCTTGATAATGTACTTCCCTTTTGCTTCAAAGGAAAAATTCTCATAAAAAGTTGCAACACTGTAGGCTTTCGCCTCACCGATTCCAAGTTTTTTCGCCACGTAGGTAAGCAATTCCGGTGGCAGATACCGGTACTCCGCCTGAATATCCTGAATAATAGGAATCAGGTACTTCCCGGCCGTTCCGTGCAGTGCAATGATCTCATCTGCTTTGTCATAATACGACTGTTCGAGCATTCTAAAAACCTCCAATTTCTTCTGTTCCTTTGACGTATCTTTCGCCGGAATCCACCTGTTCCCGGATTGTTAAAAAAATAACGCGCAAAGCTTGTTACTATTTTAACATAATATACAAAAAAGGAAATGAGTTTATTGCATTTTATTTCACTTTTGTAATATATACACAATTTTGCAGCTATAATTTTATTCATTTAGCCAACTTGACACGCAAATTATGATGTCAAATCATCATTTTCAAAAAAAAGATGGAGCTAACACAAACAATATGTTAAAATCCATATAAACGGATTTGCTCAAAAAATATATATGCATATATTAAATTTAAAAACCTGGAGGTATGAACATGACACCAAAACAGAACTATTATGAAAATGTTGCGGCAACTATCATCAAGAATCTGGCAAAACGCCAGATGGAGGGCTACTACTGTCCGGACAGTGCGGCTGCCGTAAAAAAAGTCCTGGAATTGATCCCGGCAGGTGCCAGTGTGGCTTGGGGTGGCTCTATGACACTGACGGAAACCGGTCTGATGGATGCACTAAAGGGAGCTCCATATCAAATAATTGACCGGGATGCCCCGGCTACACCGGAGGAACGCCGGAAAATGAATGGCGCAATCTGCTGTGCAGATTATTTTCTCATGAGTACTAACGCAATTACCTTAGACGGCCAGCTGATCAATATCGACGGCCGGGGGAACCGGGTATCTTTCCTCTGTTTCGGTCCGGAAAATGTTGTGGTGCTTGCCGGCATGAATAAATTAGCCGAAGATGTGGAAAGCGGTCTTGCCCGGGTGCGTACGGCAGCTGCACCTCCTAATGCAGTTCGGCTGAATAAAAATACCCCCTGTGCGGTAACCGGTGTGTGCGCAGACTGCCAGTCCCCGGATTGTATCTGTGCCCAGACGGTGATTACCAGACGCTCTCTGGTTCCTAATCGAATTAAGGTTATCCTGATTGGAGAGGAACTTGGATATTAATCGGATTATGAAAAAGATATGAATTTAGCAATAGTCAATACGTAATAGGTATATAGTATATAAAGATTTTTACATAAATAAAAAATAGAAGTCATCTGACTTCTACTCTTCGGGTTGGGCTGTTAAAATTAACAGTGAACAGTTCGTAGGGGAATCGAACCCCTGTTTCCGCCGTGAGAGGGCGGCGTCTTAACCGCTTGACCAACGAACCATAACTATATAAAAATCTATAAAATTGTAACCGAGCAGTTCGTAGGGGAATCGAACCCCTGTTTCCGCCGTGAGAGGGCGGCGTCTTAACCGCTTGACCAACGAACCGAACAATAGCTATTATATCATGAAAAAATGAAAATGCAAGCTTTTTTTGAAATTTTTTTAATAATGATGGCAAGAAGGTATTAAGATGCAACTGAATAATCATTCGGGCAAAAAGCAGCCGCACAAATGACACTGTTATTTACCGTGCATTTTGGCGACTGCTTTTTTCCGTTTTTCTCAATAATTCTTAGTCTTCATATCCATTCGGGTTATTCTTCTGCCATCTCCATGCATCCTCACACATCTCACGGATGCCAAACTGTGCCTTCCAGCCAAGCTCCCTCTCTGCCTTGGACGGATCACAATAGCAGGTAGCGATATCACCCGGTCTTCTGTCTTTGATCACATACGGAATCTTGATTCCATTTGCCTCCTCAAAGTTTTTCACAATGTCAAGCACGCTGTATCCATGACCGGTTCCAAGATTGTAAATACAAAGTCCCGCTTTCTCCTCAATCTTCTTTAATGCTTTTACATGGCCAAGAGCTAAGTCTACCACATGGATATAATCGCGTACTCCGGTTCCGTCCGGCGTATCATAATCGTTGCCGAACACGCCCAGCTCTTTTAATTTGCCAACGGCTACCTGGGTTACATATGGCATCAGATTGTTTGGAATACCATTTGGATTCTCTCCCATAGTACCGCTCTTATGCGCACCGATTGGATTGAAATAGCGAAGCAGAATCACATTCCACTCCGGATCCGCCTTCTGCATATCGGAAAGCACCTGTTCTAACATGGACTTGGTCCAGCCGTATGGATTGGTACACTGCCCTTTCGGACACTCCTCGGTAATCGGAATCTGCGCCGGATCGCCGTACACGGTAGCGGAGGAAGAAAAGATAATATTCTTACATCCGTTCTGACGCATTACATCCACCAGAACCAGTGTACCTGCAATATTATTGGTGTAATACTCCCATGGTTTTGCCACTGATTCGCCCACTGCTTTTAATCCTGCAAAATGAATGCAGCTTTCAATCTTCTCCTCGGCAAAAATTTGATTCAAAATATCTCTGTCTAAAATATCGCCTTTGTAAAACTTTACCTCTTTGCCTGTGATATTCTTTACTCTCTCCAGAGATTTTTCGGAGGAGTTGCTCAAATTGTCAAGCACTACCACCTCATAGCCTGCATTTATCAATTCCACACATGTATGACTGCCGATGTATCCGGCTCCGCCTGTTACTAAAATTGCCATATCTTTTCTACCGTTCCTTTCTGATTTTAATATTGTTTTTGGTAACTGTTCAGTCCCTTCACAGTTACGTTTTTGTTTCTTTTTACATCTTACTCTATCTGTCGAAAATTGTATAGCGAAAAATGTATGAATTATATGCAAAAATGTTGCATTCTTTTTCCCCAGCATCTATAATTCTTATATCGCAGATTTTACCTATCCCTTGTCTGACAGACGAATTGTTTTGCAAATTTTCAGGTATCATTCGACGAGCTTTATATTATTATGTGTTACTGCTGCCTTAGGATTCACGTTAAAGCTGGCAGTAACGCTGTGCAGGAGGCAATACATTGAACCAGAATTACAAAAATTCCTATAAAGTCACCGAAAAAGAATTAGTTTCCCTTTCCGTTTACAATGTTGGATTTCAAAAATGCGACTCACTCTATCAGTGGGGGCCGGGAATCCGGGATCATTACCTGATTCACTATATCATTTCCGGTAAAGGATACTATAAAGTAAATCAGCAGACCTATGCCCTGTGCGCCGGTGACACTTTCCTTGTCTATCCCAACACAGAGGTGCTTTATTATGCAGATGAAAATGAGCCCTGGGAATATGCCTGGGTAGGCTTCACCGGCAGCGATGCTTCTATGATTCTGCAGGCCACGGATTTTTCCCCGCAAAAGCCTTTTTTACAAAACACGCCAAAGGGTGATGCCATCCATCGCCAGATACTGCATATCTATGACGCCAGGGGCAATGAGTTTGAACACGCAGTGGAAATGACCGGCCGGCTCTATACCATGCTGGCCCTGTTTTTGCATGCCGCATCCCGCTCTGACACCCATAACTCTGCCAACAGCTATGTACAAAAAGGAATCGAATATATTTCCTCCAATTATTCCTATGCCATCACGGTGGAGGATATTGCTGATTATGTGGGAGTTAGCCGAAGCCACCTATTTCGCTCCTTTGAAACTGTGCTGGGTCAGTCTCCCAAAGAATATCTGACGGATTTTCGCATGAAACAGGCTTGCTACCTGTTAGAGCACTCCAGTCTCTCTATCACTGCAATCGCCAACTCACTGGGTTTTGACAACAGCCTTTATTTTTCTAAGACCTTTCACAAACAGAAGGGAATATCTCCGAAAGAATATCGCTGCAAAATGCAGCAGAAGCTCCGGACTTAACTTTTTTCTACAATTTCCTCGTCTTTCACTGGCAGCTGGCCGATCCAGGAAAATGCCTCGTCCATATCCAGTGTCACCCTGTCTCCTTCCACGAACACCGGAATTCCGATCCCTCCGCTTTCCCTCACCACATCAAAAGCTTTCTCTGTATCCCGCAGATGCAAAAACTCCCGTAAATTTGCCGTATTTTCCGTAATATCTACATATTCCAATTCCAGATTTCTGGCTTTTGCTATGTGCTTATAATTTCTGCAGTCAATACAAATCTCTGCTCCGTATACTTTCATCCTCTTTCCCTCCTAATTATTTTGTGTGTTCTCGGAAACTCTTGATGCCCCGAATTTCCTACATTTTCTTGTTATCTGATTTTTTGTTTTCCCTCTAACGTTTGTAACATTTTCAAATTTTTTAAAAAAGTACTTGACAGGAACT
>JAGASC010000306.1 GCA_017621905.1 Roseburia sp. | reverse complement strand
TTTCTATCTATTCACTATTTTCAATCAGAACCGCTCACTCGCTGAGCGGTTCGTACACGCGCCATGCAGTTTACTGCATGTGTGCATCAGTTTTACGAAACTCCCATGCGGAATAGATTTATGGTGCTGCCGAAGCATGTAAGGCATGGGAGTTTCGTAAATGTTCAGTACTTCACAGTTACGAGCAGTCTGCTCGATTTACTTTTAGGAGTTCGCTTTGCTTTTGGAAGCTTCTAATATCAACCCAACAATCGTCTCAATAGAATTATGACCGGTACTGTTCTTCATGGCTTCAATATAAGAATCCTTTTTCCGAAAGACATGATGGATCGCTTCCAGAAGCGTAGTGTTTGTCAGAGATTCCTCCTCTAAAACGTAGCTGAATCCTTGGGAACGGAAAGAATTTGCATTCAAAATCTGATCGCCCCGGCTTGCAGCAGCGGAAAGTGGAATCAAAATATTAGGTTTATGCAGAGCCAAAAGTTCGCAGATGGCATTAGCTCCGGCGCGGGAAATCACAAGGTCGGACAGCGCGAACATATCCGCCAGCTCCTGATTTGCATATTCAAACTGAGCGTAGCCGGTCACCCGGTTTAAGGATGTATCCAGATTGCCTTTTCCGCAAAGATGGATGAGGTTGTATGTTTTGATCAGTTCCGGCAGTAAATCACGAATTGCTATGTTGATGGCGCGGGAACCGGTGCTGCCGCCCACTACTAAAAGAACCGGTTTGGAACGGTCGGTAAAATGACAGAGAGAGAATGCCGCATCTGCGTTTCCATTCAGCAGTTCCTGCCGGATCGGGGAACCGGTCAGCACTGCTTTTTCCTTCGGTAGGTAGTTCAGCGTTTCCGGAAAATTACAGCAGACCTTTGTAGCGCTTGGAATCGCCAGTTTGTTGGCCAGACCCGGTGTCAGGTCGGATTCATGGATGATAGCCGGAATCTTGCAGCGTTTTGCGGCAAGAACAACCGGAACAGAGACAAAACCGCCTTTGGAAAATACCACATCCGGTCTTAATTGTTTCATTAATTTCACAGATTGTCCATAGCCCTTTATTACCTTAAACGGATCAGAAAAATTTTTCGGATCAAAGTAGCGTCTCAGTTTTCCGGATGAGATGCCGTAATAAGGAATATTCTGGGCGTCTATGAGATTTTTTTCGATGCCGTCATAGGAACCGATATAAGAAATCTCATATCCCTCTTTTCGCAGGGCTGGCATCAGTGCGATATTAGGGGTCACATGTCCCGCAGTTCCGCCCCCTGTCATTACGATTTTTTTCATAGCAAAAATACGTCCTTTCCTATATCATACTTTGTAATTATTCAGTACCTTCATAATTACGACCGCAAGCCCATGAAAATCGCTCCGCGATGGGGGCTTGCTCCTGCAATTTTTACGTTTTATCACCGCCGATATTCCTATCGGCGTTCCATGCAGTAAATGCATGGACCTGACCTGAACAGTTATCATACTTTCATATTTATAATACCCTTATGCCAAAAAGTCAAGAAAAGACGTGAAAATGCAGGCGTTGTGAATCAAATTTAAAAGAAAAGAACGAAATGAACAGTAACGAGTGTCGAAATTTGCGATGGAATTTTAGGCCTGGACTCTTTCCAAACCACAGGATTACTTCTATAATGATATACGTAGCAAAAGGAAGGGACGGGCCTAACGCCTGTCGCAGAAAAGAGAGGTAATGTGTATGGAGCAGGTAAGCTTCTTTTTGGCGGAGTATTCCGTCTGGATTGGCGTGGCTTTTGGCGTTCTTGTCATGCTTCTTCTGGCAGTCACATTACACAGGATAAAAAAACTTGGAAAACGTATGGATACACTGACTCACAGCATTCGTTCCGGCAGGGAAGCATGGATCGATTTTGACGAAACGGTAAGCAGGAAGAACATGGCCGAAGAGAAGACGGCAGAATTAAGAAAGGCAAATCAAAAAAGTGCAGATGGAGGAATGTCGGCAGGCCGGCAGAGAGCAGGCAAAGAGATACCCGCAGAAGCACAGAGGGAAATGGCTCCGGATGAATTACTGAATGCGGTGTTGGATGAGGTCTTTCCATAAGAAAAATATGTTTGCACGCCTCGGGAAACCGGGTTACGAAGAGGCAAAATAACACAGAGGAAGAGCTGTAAAAACAGAAAAAATTACGAAAAAGTTAAAATTTGGCATATTGCACAAAAAAACGCCGGAACCCTTTATTTTCAAGGAATTCAGCGGTTTTTTTGCATCAAATGAAATTACCGTAAATTGCGAATAACCTTGAAAATCTTGACAAATTAGTAACGCTTTGCTATAATGCGCGTTGTAACAAATCCGTAACAATTGTAATAAAATATGAATAAAACGGAACAAAGGTGTAATACTATTTCAAAAAAATGGTAGACACTGATGGAGGTTTCTATGAATGTGAAAAGGAGAGCGATTGAAAGTATCGTGGTGGCCTGTTTGATGGTCGCGATATGTGCAATCGCGGACGCTGCAGAAACAGCTAAGGCAAAAGTCCTAAGCGTTGCAGAAGCCACAACTGTTGCAGAAGCTACAGACACTGATAGGAAGACGGACTTGACTACAAATGGAACAGCAGGAGTTGTTGTACGTTTAGAACAGTTGAAATCCGATGCGCTGGAGAGCATTGAGCTGACCACAGTAAGTGTGGAGCGGTCGAGAACGGCGTTGATGGCAACCGCAGAGGAAGCGGAACCGGAGGAGACATTAACGGAAGAAGAAATTGCATGGCAGAACCGGTTAATGGCAGAGGTGGAAGAGTTCCTCTATGTCAGAGCAGCCGGTGACGGAGAAGCAGCTATTGTAGGAAAATTATATAAGGGAGCCGTGGCAGAGATTGTCGAGGCTGGAGATACCTGGACACATATCACATCCGGCAATGTGGATGGATATGTAAATAACGATTACTGTGTGTTCGGGCAGGAAGCACTTGCCTATGCCAAGGCTAATTTTGACACCGTGGCAAAAATACAGGCAGATGGCCTTCGCGTTCGAAGCGAAGCAAATGCGGAGAGTGCAGTGATCACTGCTGTGTATACGGGGGCTACATTGATTGTCGATAAAGACACGCCGGCAACGGAGGAGTGGGTGGCAGTCAAATACGGCGAAAGGACAGCCTATGTCAGCGCGGAGTATGTAACCACAGAGCAGGATTTAAGTGTTGGAATCACGATTGAAGAAGAACAGGCTGCAATTGCGAAGGCAAAGGCAGAGGAAGAAGCAAGAAATGCAGCGCAGGTAACGGAAGTGACTGTTGTACAGAATCAGTCAGTGGCAGCATCGGTAGATGAGGTAATACTTTTAGCAGCTATCATTCAGTGTGAGGCCGGAAATGAGTGTTACGAGGGTCAGGTAGCAGTTGGAGCAGTGGTTATGAACCGTGTGAGAAGCGGAAGATATCCGAACTCCATTTACGATGTGATTTATCAGCCGGGACAGTTTACACCAGCAGGACAGGGCATGCTGAGCAGGGTCATAGCAAATGGGCCTAAGGCCAGCTGCGTTCAGGCCGCACAGGAAGCCCTGAACGGAACGGATAACACAGGCGGGGCAACCAGTTTCCGCAGAGCCGCTACCGGGCATGCAGGCCTTGTGATTGGCAACCATGTATTCTTTTAAAACAGCAGACGTTTTGTTACGCCAATCCGGGTGTATGAATATGTATCTAAGACTGTCAGCCGCAGAAAATATCAGTAAGATATTTTCTGCGGCTGTTCTTGTAATTTGGGAGCAGATATAGTAATATGATAAAAAAGGAAACAGAATACATATCGGTTTCCCAAAACAGACTTGAATATGATGGAGGGATTAGTTATGCCAGGACTTATGATTGCACTTATCGTTTTAGTTGTTTTAGTACTGCTGATTGCAGTATCCTGTATCAAAATCGTGCCACAGGCTCATGCAGTGATCGTGGAGCGTCTGGGCGTGTATCTTGCGACCTGGTCAGTAGGTCCGCACTTTAAAGCACCGTTTATTGACCGTGTTGCCAAGAAGGTTATCTTAAAAGAGCAGGTGGTGGATTTCCCGCCGCAGCCGGTAATTACCAAGGATAACGTAACGATGCAGATCGATACCGTGGTTTATTATCAGATTACAGACCCGAAGCTCTATGCTTACGGTGTGGAAAATCCACTTATGGCGATTGAAAATCTGACAGCGACCACATTGCGTAATATCATCGGTGATCTGGAGCTGGATGAGACACTGACCTCCAGAGAGACCATCAATACCAAGATGCGCGCGACTTTGGACGTTGCCACCGACCCATGGGGAATCAAGGTAAATCGTGTGGAATTAAAGAACATCATCCCGCCCGCAGCAATCCAGGATGCGATGGAAAAACAGATGAAGGCAGAGCGTGAGCGCCGTGAAGCTATCTTACGTGCGGAAGGTGAGAAAAAATCTACAGTCCTTGTGGCTGAGGGTAAGAAAGAGTCTGCAATCCTTGATGCGGAGGCAGAAAAACAGGCCGCTATCCTGCGTGCAGAGGCGAAGAAGGAAGAGACGATTCGTGAGGCAGAAGGTCAGGCAGAAGCAATCCTTAAGATTCAGCAGGCAAATGCAGACGGACTTCGCATGATGAAGGAAGCGGCTCCGGACCAGGCGGTCATTCAGTTAAAGAGTCTGGAAGCTTTTGCAAAGGCAGCAGATGGTAAGGCAACTAAGATTATCATTCCGTCCGAGATTCAGGGTATTGCCGGACTTGCAAAATCTGTAACAGAGGTTGCAGTGGACGAAAAATAAAACTGCTGAAATTTTTATATTTAAGGGCTGCCATAGTGTTGGCAGCCCGATTCCAATTACAACAAGGAGAATATTATTATGACTTTAAAGGGACGCAATTTTTTGAAGCTGATGGATTACACGCCGGAAGAAATTATTTATCTGATCGATTTGGCGGAGGAGCTGAAAAAGCAGAAAAAGCAGGGCATTCTTCATAACAGCCTGATTGGAAAAAACATCGCACTGATTTTTGAGAAGACAAGCACCAGGACCCGCTGCTCATTTGAGGTGGCAGCTCACGACCTTGGAATGCACGTTACATACTTAGATCCTTCCGGTTCCCAGATCGGGAAAAAAGAAAGTATTCCGGACACGGCCCGGGTGTTAGGACGGATGTTTGACGGTATTGAATATCGTGGATATGGACAGGATATTGTGGAGGAACTGGCAAAATATGCAGGTGTTCCGGTATGGAACGGCCTTACCAATGAATTTCATCCTACGCAGATGCTGGCGGACATGCTGACGATACGGGAGCATCTGGGCAGACTTCGCGGTGTTAAATTTGTATATATGGGAGATGCCCGCTACAACATGGGCAATTCTCTTCTTGTGACCTGTGCAAAACTGGGCATGGACTTTGTGGCGTGCACCTCTCAGAAATATTTCCCGGATGAGAAGCTGGTGGAATATTGCCGTGAGGTGGCAAAAGAGACCGGAGCGACGATTACCCTGACCGAGGATGTGAAAGAAGGCACAAAGGATGCAGATGTTATTTACACCGATGTGTGGGTATCCATGGGTGAGCCGGACGAGGCATGGCAGGAGCGTCTGGGCGATTTGATGCCTTACCAGGTCAATAAAGCAGTGATGGAAAATGCAAAGCCGGAAGCAATCTTTATGCATTGTCTGCCCGCATTCCATGATTTGAAGACCAAGATAGGAAGGGAAGTATACGAGAAATTTGGTTACAGCGAGCTGGAGGTCACCGATGAGGTGTTTGAAAGTGCCCAGTCCGTGGTATTTGACGAGGCAGAAAATCGTATGCATACCATAAAAGCGGTGATGCTGGCAACGTTGGGAGAATAGCGAAAGAAGAACGTTTGCCGGAAGATATGCAGGGAAAGGTGAGAGGGGCAATGGAAAAGGATGTATTCACCACGCCGGAAGATAAGGATTTGCTCAGTGCGGAGAAGTTAAAGGGAATTCGCATAACAAAATGGGCCGGGACAGAGATTTTTTGTTATCCGGTGCTGGATTCCACCAACACAAAAGCAAAGCAGTTGGCGGAGGAGGGATATCCCGCCGGAACCTTGGTAGTGGCAGAAAAACAGGATGCAGGCCGGGGAAGACGGGGAAGAAACTGGGAGTCTGTAGAAGGGGCCGGAATCTTCATGACCCTGCTGTTAAAACCGGAAATCAATCCCAACAATGCCTCCATGCTGACCCTGGTGGCAGCGTTGGCAGTGTCCGGAGCCATCACAAAGTGTACCGGAAGGCCGGCAGGCATCAAGTGGCCCAACGACATTGTCATGAATGGGAAAAAAGTGTGTGGTATTTTGACAGAGATGAGCGCTCAGGTCGATTATATCAATCATGTTGTGGTGGGAATCGGAATCAATGTACATAATGAAGGCTTTCCGGAGGAGATTTCTCATATGGCGACATCTCTTTACTTAGAGACAGGAAAGCATTATGAGCGGGCAGTTCTGATTGAAGAAGTACTGGAACAGTTTGAAAAGTACTATGAAGTGTTCCTGGAGACAGAGGATTTGACCGGCCTGGTAAAAGAGTACAATTCTCATCTGGTCAATATGCGTCAGCATGTCCGGGTTCTGGATCCGAAGGAACCTTTTGAGGGGAGAGCAATGGGAATTACTCCCCGGGGAGAGCTGATTGTAGACACATGGGAAAGCCGTCGCCTGGTATCGGCAGGAGAGGTGTCGGTGCGGGGAACTTACGGATATGTATGAGGGAAAGGTGAGATGTATTTATGGAAGAAGTGGTACTATGCGGCGCAAGTGCCTACAATAAAAAATTTTATCTGAATGAAGATTTTAAGGGACTTCCGGGTCAAATAAAGGATGAACTGAAAATCATGTGCGTCCTGTTCACAGAAGACATCGGCGGAATTTTTCAGTTAGTATTCAACGAGGAGGGAGAACTGGAATTTCGTACCTCCTGCGATGAAAATGATCTGCTTTATGACGATATCGGCTGTGGACTGAAAATCAAAGAACTACAGCAGAAAAAACAGGATTTGTTGGAAGCTTTGCAGATGTATTACAAGGTGTTATACATAGGAGTCTAAGAATGCATCGACTCCATGGCGGAGCGGTGACAATAGAAAGGATTGGTTAGTTAAGATGATAATTACAATTGATGTAGGAAATACAAATATTACAGTAGGCGTTTTTCAGGGAGATGATATCAAAGCCAGATTTCGCATTACCACAAAAATGCCCAGGACTTCAGACGAGTACGGTATGCTGTTGATTAATCTGCTGGAGCAGAATAAAATCAAACATGAGGACATTTTGGATGCCATCATAGCATCCGTTGTGCCAAACGTAATGCACTCCCTGGAAGGAGCAGTTGTCAAATATTTGGGAATCAAGCCGATTATCATCGAGACCGGAATCAAAACAGGAATCCGTGTGGTGACAGAGAATCCACGCCAGATTGGTGCAGATCGTATCGTGGATGCAGCAGCGGCTTATGAAATCTATGGCGGCCCGGTACTGGTGCTTGATTTTGGCACGGCGACCACCTATGATTTAGTGGATAAAGACGGAGCATTTATCTCCGGGGTGACAGCACCGGGAATCCGTATTTCCGCGAAAGCGTTGTGGGAAGACGCGGCAAAACTGCCAGAAATCGAAATCCGCAAACCGGAGAGCATTCTGGCAAAGGAAACAATTACCTCCATGCAGGCAGGACTTGTCTATGGACAAATCGGACAGACTGAGTACATCGTAAAACGTATGATCGCAGAGGCAGACATGGGACCGGTGAAGGTAGTCGCTACCGGCGGCCTGGGACGTATTATCGCAAACGAGACAGACGTGATTGATGTATATGACCCGGACCTTACCTTAAAAGGAATGAACCTCATTTACAAAAAACAGAATCGAAAAAGCGGTAAAATCAGCTAGATATAAGTTATCGGAAACTCAACAGGAAAGAAAATGGATATATGGGCGAAATAAAAAAGCTTCAAATAGGAAATGTAACCTTACAAAATAATTTGATATTAGCACCGATGGCAGGGGTAACGGACCTGCCATTTCGCTTGCTGTGCAAGGAACAGGGGGCAGGCCTGTTGTGTATGGAAATGGTCAGCGCCAAAGCAATTCTTTACAAAAACAGGAACACCGAGGAGCTTTTGACCATTGATTCCAGGGAAAATCCAGTGTCACTCCAGCTATTTGGTTCAGATCCGGATATCATGAGCGAAATCGCAAAGCAGATTGAGGAGCGCCCCTTTGATATTCTGGACATCAACATGGGCTGCCCGGTGCCTAAAGTAGTAAATAACGGTGACGGTTCAGCATTGATGAAAGACCCAAAGCTGGCCGGAAAAATCATTGAGAAAACCGTGCGTGCCATTCAAAAGCCTGTGACAGTAAAAATCCGCAAGGGCTTCGACGACACCTGCATCAATGCGGTGGAAATGGCCCATATCGCCCAGGAAGCCGGCGCCGCAGCGGTGGCAGTACACGGACGTACCAGAGCCCAATTTTATTCAGGAAAAGCGGACTGGGACATTATCCGCCGGGTCAAGGAAGCGGTGTCCATTCCGGTCATCGGCAACGGAGACATCAGGACTGCAGAGGATGTCATCGCTATGGAACAGCAGACGGGCTGTGACGGATTTATGATTGCCCGGGGAGCAGAGGGAAATCCCTGGATTTTTTCACAAATCCTGCACTATTTTGAAACGGGCGAAAAAAAAGAAAAACCCACCTTCGAAGAGGTGACGGAAATGCTGCTGCGCCATGCGAGAATGCAGCTGGAGTTCAAAGGGGAATATACCGGAATCCGTGAAATCAGAAAACATGCGGCCTGGTACACGGCGGGCTATCGGAATTCCTCCCGGCTCCGGGGCCGAATCAATGAAATAGAAAATTATGCACAGTTGGAGTCATTATTCCGGGAAGTACAGTCATATAAATGAAGAAAAGGTAACTGCGAAAATACAAAACAGTTACGTGAAAAATAAATGGAAGTGACGCTATGTCTTACCCAAATGAATTTTTGCAGGACTTCAGGCAGATTTACTTTTCCATCTTAAAGGCAAAGCATTTGCGGCCGGAGCGTGTAAAAATCGAGGTGATTGATGAGGAATCAGAAGGGTACAGTGTCTTTGAACCTGCCGATGTGCGGGATGTGTTGATGCAGCTTTCCTGTGATCTGAATTTTTTAACAATTTATACGGATCGTCCTGCATATTTCAGCCGCTTTGCAGAGACAATGTATGAAGAAAACGGGCTTGTGGTATTGATTTTTCCAAAGATATTTCTAAAATCTGGCGGCAAGAAAGAAGAGGTTCATGGTGGCCAGTATGACAAAGCAGAGTTTTGTCAGAATAATAGCAGCAAAATTAATTCTCCTTCCGGCGGCGAAGCAAAAGTAATATTAGATTTTGAATGGGAGGGAAAATACTATGACGGGCAGATGAGAGTCGGTAATTATTATATTCCGATTCACAAAAAACCTTGGGAAACCGCGGAAAACCTTGACATTGTGGTGCCCATCGGTTATAATACTGTGATTGTCAAGAGAATATGGACTATGAGGAAAAAGCCGCGACGGGACAGACTGGAGGAGGCTTTTTATAATGAGTGAAACGAAAGAATACAATAAGTTCTTTCTATTGGGACACGAAGCAAAAATAAATACAAGAAGAAGGGTGAAGGGCGATGGACAAGAAAAACATTCTGACTTACGAAGGACTGAAGAAGCTGGAAGACGAACTGCAGGAGTTAAAGGTAGTGCGCAGAAAAGAAGTTGCACAGAAAATCAAAGAGGCCAGAGAGCAGGGGGATTTATCCGAGAATGCAGAGTATGATGCTGCAAAGGATGAGCAGCGTGATATCGAGGCACGAATTGAAGAGGTTGAGAAAATCCTCAAAAACGCAGAGGTAGTTGTAGAGGAAGATGTGGATTTGGAAAGAATCAACATCGGCTGCAATGTAAAAATTCTGGACTGCGAGTTTGATGAGGAACTGGAATATAAAATTGTAGGTTCCATGGAAGCAAACAGCTTAAAGGGAAAAATCTCCAACGAGTCACCGGTTGGAAAAGCGCTCCTTGGAAAAAAGGTAGGCGATATCGTAACGGTTGAGACCCAGGCCGGAGTTTTGGAATACAAGGTACTTTCTATTCACAGAGCAAGCTAATAGAGGAGGAAAATCCTCTGTCCTGCACGCAATCAGATTGCAGGCAGTCGCATTTTGCTTCGCAAAACAAGGAGGATTATATATGGCACAGCAGAATAATAATCAGGAGAACAATCAGGGACAGCAGCAGGATGTGGGACAGCTGCTTAAAGTTCGTTATGACAAGTTACATGAACTGCAGGAAAATGGAAAAGATCCATTTATCATCACAAAGTATGATGTGACAAATCACACCACAGACATTACAGGCAATTTTGAAGAGATGGAAGGCAAGGAAGTAGCCTTAGCCGGCCGTATGATGTTCAAGCGTGTGATGGGAAAAGCATCGTTCTGCAATATTCAGGACTTAAAGGGACGCATCCAGGCTTACGTGGCAAGAGATAACATCGGCGAGGAGTCTTACAAGGATTTCAAAAAATATGATGTGGGTGATATCCTTGGCATTAAAGGAACCGTTTTTAAGACGAAGACAGGTGAAATTTCTGTTCATGCAACAGAAGCAACACTGCTCTCCAAGAGTTTACAGATTCTGCCGGAGAAGTTCCATGGACTTACCGATACGGACACCAGATATCGTCAGAGATACGTGGATCTGATTATGAACGAGGATGTTAAGGAAACGATGATCAAGCGTTCCAAGATCATCAGCAGCATCAGACGTTTCCTGGACGACCAGAACTTTATCGAGGTAGAGACACCGATGCTTGTTTCCAATGCCGGTGGCGCTGCCGCAAGACCATTTGAAACACATTATAATGCGTTGAATGAAGACGTAAAGTTACGTATTTCGCTGGAATTGTACTTAAAGAGATTAATTGTCGGCGGTCTGGAACGTGTTTACGAGATCGGTCGTGTATTCCGTAATGAGGGTGTCGATACAATACACAATCCGGAATTTACTTTGATGGAGTTATATCAGGCATACACCGATTACCACGGCATGATGGATTTGACAGAAAATCTTTTCCGTTATGTGGCACAGGAAGTAAATGGTTCTCTTGTGCTTACTTATGGCGAGCATGAGATGGATCTGTCTAAGCCTTTCGAGCGCATTACTATGGTGGATGCGGTTAAGAAATACGCAAATGTTGACTTCAATGAAATCAGCACAACGGAAGAAGCGAAGGCGATTGCGAAGGAGCATCACATCGAGTTCGAGGAGCATCACAAAAAGGGTGATATCTTAAATCTGTTCTTCGAGGAATATGTGGAGGAGCATCTGATTCAGCCGACCTTTGTGATGGATCATCCGATTGAGATATCTCCGTTGACCAAGAAGAAACCGGAGAACCCGGATTATGTAGAACGTTTTGAGTTCTTCATGAACGGCTGGGAGATGGCAAATGCTTACTCCGAGTTAAATGACCCGGAAGATCAGAGAAAACGTTTTGAGGCGCAGGAGGAGCTGTTTGCTGCAGGAAACGACGAGGCAAATCATACAGATGAGGATTTCCTGAATGCTCTTGCAGTGGGTATGCCACCGACAGGCGGTATTGGTTACGGTATTGACCGTATGACCATGCTGATGACGAACTCACCGGCGATTCGCGACGTAATCTTGTTCCCAACGATGAAGTCTCTGGATAAGTAAAAACCCAGTAAAATCAAGGGTTTTGGGCTCCAATCATAGTGCGTACTGCAACAAAAGTGCAACAATTTTTGTATGAATAGTACAGAATAATACGTCTATGTACGTAATTGACCTATGAAGCGTATACGAAAATATACGAATTTGCACGCGCACACTAATCAAATATTGTACTTTTAAGGACACTTTCAATAAAACGAAGGTGTCCTTTTTTGCGTTATAGTTTTATTTCTTATATTAATTTGATTAGGAGGTATCCGTATGGGTAAAGTGATTGCAGTCTCAAACCAGAAAGGTGGAGTCGCGAAGACAACAACTAGCATCAATTTAGGTGTTGCGTTAGCGAGAAATGGAAAAAGAGTATTATTGGTGGATGCGGATCCGCAGGGGCATTTGTCTACTGGTCTTGGCATTTCAAAAACAACAAAAGTAACATTAAAGACGATGATAGAGTATGTGATTATGGAAATGGAGTATGATCCATACGAAGCTGTTATCAAAAATGATGAGGGTGTAGATATCATCCCGTCAAATAAATTACTATCAGGTACAGATATTTCTCTAATAACTGTTGAAGAAAGAGAGAGTATCTTGAAGAAATATCTTGATACATTAAAAACTGAATATGATTATGTGGTTATCGACTGTATGCCTTCTTTGGGAATGTTGACTGTAAATGCTATGGCTGCGGCAGATAGTGTCCTGATACCAATAGAACCAGAGTATTATGCACTGGATGGTATGGTGGAACTATTAAAAGTGATTAGAAACACAAAAAAGAGATATAATCCTCAAATTGAAATTGAGGGAATTCTATTCACGAAAGATCCATACTGGTATAACTCTTCAAAAGAATATAAGAAAGCAGTACAGGAAGCATACGGAAAGCACATTAAGATATTTGAGCAGTCTATTCCGAGATCGAATCCTATTGCAAAGTGCCCGAAAGATGGCGTAAGTATATTTGCTTACGATAAGAACAATCCTGGAGCAATAAGCTATGATTGGTTGGCAAAGGAGGTTATTAGAAATGGCAAAGAGTAAATCACCTGTAAAATTAGTATCATATGAAGAAATTATGGGAATTGCGGATTGTGAAGAAGTGGTCATGATTGCAATAGATGATATTACCCCATTTAAAAATCATCCATTTAAAGTCAGGGATGATGAGAAAATGCAGGAATTGATTAAGAGTATTAATTTACAAGGAATTTTAACTCCTGTAACTGTACGTGCAGATGATAATAGACAGTATGAAATGATCTCTGGCCATAGGAGAATGCACGCTGCAAGTATGCTGGGTATGGAGACGATTCCGGCTATCATTAAAGAAATGGACGATGATGAAGCGACAATAGCAATGGTCAATGCTAATATACAGCGTGAGGAACAATTGCCAAGTGAAAAAGCCTTTTCTTATAAAATGATGTTGGAAGCAATGAAGAGAAAAGCTGGAAGACCATCAAAAAATAATGCGTGCCAAAGTGGCACGAATTTACGCTCCGATGAGCTTATGGCATTGGATGTTGGAGAAAGTGCACGTTCTATTCAAAGGTGTATTCGACTTACGGAGTTAATTGCAGAATTACTGGATATGGTAGATGAAAAGAAATT
>JAGASC010000305.1 GCA_017621905.1 Roseburia sp. | reverse complement strand
TGATGCTAAAAAATGCTTGGAAATACAGGCTTTTTCAGCATTTGCAAGTCCATCTGATACCATGCTGTGATAGCTGGTTCAAAGGGATTTTACCCCGTCCTATTGGCTCGAAATTAGCAAGCAACTCGATTTTTGGCGGACGTTGTGAGTGCAAGGAAATGTCACTATGTATCTGCTCGTTATATTGCTTTTTCATCGGTTAACCCTCCGTTCTGTTAATGTTCCATTATGGTAAGCCCAGAAAGCTTTCCTTTGTTGGGATTATTCTTATAGTAATCATACGATGCCACATACTGTTGCTCTCCTACCACAACCATATTGCGGAACAAATCTGGAGCTTCCAATACGATAATACGCTTGTCATCTCCATTGGCGTTGGTAACAGTAATTGTGCCATTTCGAGCATCGACACTTTCTATTGTTACCACCATCGTAGCAGACACCTTGTTCTTTTGAGTTTGAAAATAGCTTACTTGAAACACAAGCAAAACAACCAGCAGCAAAGCAAACCATCTATCTACTTTAACGGTCTTTTTCTGGATTGTACGTTTGATTAAAACAAGCAGCCAAACGACAGTTGCCACCAGACAGACAAGCGGAATAAGTGAAGAAATTTCGTGAACACCATAACTTGTTTTAGAATACCACAAAATATGCCAAATCGAAAGGAGAACCCTATGTCATCTCAAATCTATATGCTGATTGCCGTAGCCGCCGTGATGTTTTGTGTCATCGGCGGCCTCTCTCTTTTAGCACACTATTATACGCTCAGCGGAATCAAATCCCGCACAGTAGGTGACGGTCAGCATGGTACCGCACGTTTTTCCACCAAGCGGGAAATCAAAAATATCTATAAACACATCCCATTCCGGCCTGAGCTTTGGCGACGGGGACAGTCCCTCCCTGCCACAGATGAGCAGGGAATCATCCTCGGCAGTACAGGAGCCAAGAACAAAGTGACGGCACTTGTGGATACCGATGATGTCCACTGCATGATGATTGGTGCCTCCGGCGTAGGTAAGACGGCATTCTTCTTATACCCCAATCTGGAATATGCCTGCGCCTCGGGTATGAGCTTTTTGACCACCGACACCAAGGGTGATCTTTATCGCAATTATGGTGCCATTGCCCGTGATTATTACGGCTACCGTGTGGCGGTCATCGATCTTCGTAACCCCACCCGCTCAGACGGCAACAATATGCTCCATCTGGTCAACACCTACATGGATCAGTACCTTGCTGATGAAAACAACCTTGTATCAAAGGCAAAAGCGGAAAAGTACGTAAAGATTATCTCCAAAACCATCATCAATGCCAGCGGTGAGAATTATGGACAAAATCAGTTTTTCTATGATGCCGCCGAAGGACTCCTGTCCTCGGTGATTCTGCTGATTGCCGAATATCTGCCCCCCACTGAGGTGGATGGGAAAAAGGTGGACTGCCGTCATATCATCAGTGTGTTCAAACTGGTACAGGATTTATTATCACCCAGCAAAGTAAAAGGAAAAAGCCAATTCCAGCTCCTGATGGATAAACTGCCATCCGACCACAAGGCCCGCTGGTTTGCGGGAGCTGCCCTCAATTCCGCAGAGCAGGCCATGGCATCGGTGCTCTCCACCGTACTATCCCGTTTAAATGCCTTCCTTGACTCCGAGATGGAACAGATACTCTGCTTTGAAACAGCTATTGATGCGGAAAAGTTCTGTAATGAAAAATCCGCACTGTTCATTGTGCTTCCCGAAGAAGATCTAACTAAGTATTTTATGGTATCCCTTATGATCCAGCAGCTTTACCGTGAAATCCTTGCGGTGGCCGATGAAAACGGCGGCAAGCTAAAAAACCGTGTGATGTTTTACTGCGATGAGCTGGGAACGCTTCCGGCTATTGAATCGCTTGAATTAATTTTCAGTGCATCACGTTCACGCCGGCTTTCCATGGTGCCCATCATACAGTCCTTCGGTCAGCTCGAAAAAAACTATGGTAAAGAGGGTTCAGAGATCATCGTAGACAACTGCCAGGACACCATCTTCGGCGGCTTCGCTCCAAACAGTCAGACCGCAGAGGTGCTGAGTAAGGCGCTGGGTAGCCGCACCGTCATGAGCGGCAGCGTAAGCCGGGGGAAAAACGATCCCAGCCAATCCCTGCAGATGATGGAGCGCACCCTCATGACGCCGGATGAATTGAAGTCTATTCCCAAAGGCAGCTTTGTCGTTATGAAAACTGGCACCCATCCTATGAGGACAAAGCTGAGGCTGTTCCTTGATTGGGGCATTCGTTTTGGAGAGCCTTATACAGTGGAGGAAAAAGCACACCGGAAAGTGGTCTATGCCGATAAGAACACACTGGAAGAAAACATCGTCCGCAAGCACATGGCATGCATCATGGTGGATGAAGATACCGGAGAGATTTTAGAGTCGACAGCCGGGACAGGAACCCTTCATACCCCGGTAGCAGAATCCACTGAAAATGCTGTGCGCCGACGCACTGTACTCAAAACCTAAAGGGAGGGATATCCATGAGTTACTTCAACCATATCTACACTGCCTCGCCCGATGAGCTTCCCCACCGGGCGAGGACTGTTTATATATATCTGTGTGACCGTGCCGGAAAAAGTGCGGACTGCTGGCCTGCTGTAAAAACCATAGCCGCTGATTTGCAGCTCTCACGCAGCACTGTCAAGCGTGCACTGCATGATCTGGTCAAGGTGGGGCTTATTGAAAAAGAACCTCGCTATCGGGAGAATGGGAGTAATACCAGCAACAGGCTTATTTTAAGAAAATAACAGGCTGCAGCAAAGGGAAAAGTCGGATTTTCCGCCAAGGGGAAGAATTGTCTTTTTGCTGAACCCAGGTGCGGTTCACTGTGGACCCACCAGAACTTCCCACTCTAAGAAAGGCTTATTACAGAAAAAGAATACAGTATATTTTTTTATGTTTTAACGGTCAGTCAACTACGAAAGAACAATGACTTAACCTCTGGGCGATTATTCGAACTATTTGGAGTAAAAGCAAGTGCATATCCGCAAGATTAAAAGTGGAGACAGCCTTACCCTATTTTCTCTGTTTCTGAAGATATGCAATGTGCTTGAAACTCAAACAGATATGTGCAGGAAGATTTAGTGGATCAGAATTCGTTAATCACATATATAACTGCGAAGAGCGATGATAGTTGCAGACTTGTAGACAAAAAATTAGGTTTGCAACTTCATAAGGTTTAACTTGGGATAGGCAATAAAAAATCTTGACCGATTCGGTTTATTGTGTTATTATGGTATAAACCGAATTGGTTTATATAGTTTTGATGAGGAGGCAATGATATGGAAAAATTTTTGAATTTACCTGTAGAAAAACAAAATATAATTATTGATGCCGCATTAAAAAACTTTGCAGTGCATGGATATAAGAAAACATCTATTAGTGATATAGCCAGTAGTGCAGGTATTTCCAAAGCAATGGTATTTCATTATTTTGGCACAAAGAAAGAGCTATACG
>JAGASC010000304.1 GCA_017621905.1 Roseburia sp. | reverse complement strand
GAAGGCGCAAACCATGACAAGATTATCTTGCAGCTTCACGGCGGTGGCTATATTGGCGGCATGCGCAATTCCTACCGCATGTTTGCCGGGCTCTACAACGAAGTAAGCCACGGATTAAGCGTGCTGACACCGGATTACCGGGTAGCACCGGAGAATCCCTATCCGGCAGCCCTGCAGGATGCCTATGCAGCCTATTGCTACCTCTTAAAGGAAGGCTGGTTCTCAGAACAAATTATATTGGCAGGCGACTCCGCCGGCGGTGGACTTGTCATGGCCCTTTGCCATTATCTAAAAGAGCAGGGAATGCAGTTACCCTGCGGAATCATTGCCATGTCGCCCTGGACAGACCTGACAGCCAGCGGAGAGTCTTACACCACCAATTACGAAAAAGACCCATTATTCGGAAATACAAGAGAGAGCCTGATATATAACAAAGACTACGTGGGGGAAAATGATCCGATGAATGCGTTGATCTCGCCGCTTTTCGGGGACTTCCGGGAATTCCCGCCCATGCTCATCCAGGTCGGCTCCTACGAGATGCTTCTTTCAGATTCCGTATCCGTAGCAGCCAAGGCAAGGGAGCAGGGGGTAAAAGTCCGGCTGAGTATTTATGATGGAATGTTCCATATCTTTCAGATGGCAGCAAAAATGCTGCCGGAATCCAAAAGAGCGTGGGTAGAAATCGGTAAATTCATTGATGTCCTGTTAAATGACTGACGTCCATATAAACCGGCAGTCCGTTCTGATACTGGACATCTACTTCCCCCTGAATCAGCGGAGTCAGATAGTCAATGAGCGGCTGCTCAACATCATTCCCGGCAGGAGAAATCCAGCTTACCGGAACACATTTCGCCTCATTTGCAATATTTTTAATTTCCGCATGCCCGTAATTTACCGTATACGGATCATTAGAAACACGAGTCACAGTAACCATAGAAGCTGTTACACCTTCCTCGGAAAGTGCGACAGCTTTTTTTCCAAGGGTAAAAGATTCTTCCAAATCCGTTTTGGACGCAAGATGAGCAGCACAGCGCTGCAGCACATTCACCTCAACAGAACGCACTTTCACACCCAGCTTTTCTTTCACAAGAAACTCTAAAGTTTTTCCTGCACCGCTTAACTGGCTGTGACCAAACGTATCTTTCGACTTCTCGGAGGCGCTGATATAGTTGCCCGACGCATCCCGAATTCCTTCGGAAACAGCAACAATCACATTATTGCGCTCAAAAAGCAGACGCTTTACATCCAGCAAAAAATCCTCCTGATCAAATGCCACCTCCGGCAGATAAATCAGATGAGGAGCCGTATTATATTCATTTCTAGCAAGAGCGGCAGCAGCAGTGAGCCATCCAGCATCTCTTCCCATAATCTCCACGATCGTGACACTCTTTACCGGATAAATAAAGGTGTCATGTGCAATTTCCAGAAGGGAGGATGCAATATACTTAGCCGCGGAGCCAAAGCCCGGGGTATGATCCGTCTCGCAAAGGTCATTGTCAATGGTTTTTGGAATACCAATAATGCGGACAGAGCTTCCAATACGCTTCCCGTACTCGGATAATTTTAAAACCGTATCCATGGAATCATTGCCGCCAATGTAAAAGAATGCATCCACCTGGTAGGTTTCAAACTGCTTAAAGATGAACACGTAAGAGGAATCATCATCCATATAGTGGGGCAGTTTGTAGCGGCAGGAACCCAGATACATAGCCGGAGTATTTGTAAGCCGGTCCATATATTCCGGATGCTGCGTCATCAGTTCCGTGAGATTTATAAATTTATTGTTCAAAATGCCGGTAATACCATTTAAAGATCCATAGATTGTGTCATATGCGCCGGACTCCGTTACACCGGAAATCACACCGGCGAGACTTGCGTTGATTGCGACGGTAGGGCCGCCGGACTGTGCTACCATACAGTTTCTCTGCTTCATAAGTAAACTCCTTAAAGAATAATTTTAAAATTGCTATCCAGTTTTGGAAAAATCATATATAATAAAAGACTGGAAATTTCAAACATATCATACCCAAAATCCGAAGGATTATCAAGAACTAAATTAGATACAAATTTGAAACGATAGGGAGAAGCGGAGATGAGAAAATGTACATTGTGCCCGAGAAACTGCGCCGTGAATCGGGAAAAAGGAGAAAAAGGAATCTGCGGACAAACAATTGAAATCAAGGCAGCCAGAGCAGCACTTCATTATTGGGAAGAACCCTGCATTTCCGGTTCAGAAGGTTCCGGAGCTGTTTTCTTCTCCGGCTGCCCGCTCCACTGCGTGTTCTGTCAAAATCAAAACATTGCCAATGGAACTGCCGGGAAAAAGATAACCACAGAGCGCCTGGCCGAGATTTTTATGGAACTGCAGCAGAAGGGAGCGAACAACATTAATCTGGTGACGGCAGGACATTTTGCACCTCAGGTAATTAACGCCCTTATATCAGCCAAAGAACATGGCCTTTCCATTCCGATTGTCTATAACACCAGCAGCTACGAGGCAGTGGAAACCATAAAAAGTTTAGAAGGACTGGTGGACATTTATCTGCCGGACTTTAAATTTATGGACGAGTCTCTCAGCCAAAAATATTCTCATGCCGGAGATTACAGCCAGGTGGCGAAGACAGCTATCGCGGAGATGGTAAGACAGACCGGCCCTGCCGTATTTCGCGGTGGAAACGAGGAGGGTCTGATGGAGCGCGGAACGATTGTAAGACATTTGATCCTGCCGGGCTGCATCGAGGACTCCAAAAGGGTGATTCGCTATCTTTATAAGACGTATGGCGACAATATTTACATCAGCATCATGAACCAGTTCACCCCGCTGCCGGGGCTGGAAAAATATCCGGAACTGAATCGCAGGGTAACGGAAGCAGAATACGAGGAAGTTGTGGATTATGCCATTTCTCTCGGTGTGGAATGTGGATTCATTCAGGAGGGAGAGACCGCGGAGGAGAGTTTTATCCCGGAATTTGACGGGGAAGGATTATAAAAAATTATATGGGAATAGAAAGAGGAATGCGTACAAGGATTGAAGTTGTGCGCATTCCTTTTTTGTGTCCTGTTTATTGTACACAAAACCGGGCATGTGTCCGAAGAAATGTACACATATTATGAGAAAATCCGAATATCAGAAAACGGACGGAGGAGAAAGGAGCGCATGATGTATATGAGAGAACGAAGCGATATTCACATTATTGCAGTTGATTTTGACGGAACGCTCTGCAGCGACTGTTATCCGGAAATCGGAATTCCCAACCTGGCGTTGATTCGCCTTTTGCAGCAGTTAAAAGAGCAGGACAAAAAAATTATCCTGTGGACCTGCCGATGCGGAGAAAAGTTAGACGCAGCGGTGGAGTGGTGCAGAAGGCTTGGCCTGGAATTTGACGCGATAAATGAGAATGTCACCCAGACCATTGAAAAATACGGAACAGAGTCCAGAAAGGTTTCAGCGGATGTGTACATTGATGACAAAGCGTGTTTCCCCTGGCAAACGGAAAAGGAATGGAAAAAGACGGAGGAAAATTAAAAGGATGAGAAGATTAGATATGGAAACAATTATTATTTGTGCAGTTATGGCAATGGCCGGAGCCGTTGGGCTTGTGGCGGGAGTGGCAGCCTTTGCAGGAATTCAGTTTCAGGAATGTGATGGAGCGGTTCTGACAGGCATCTGTCTGGTCCTTGGCGGAGTAATGTGGGGAATTTTGTTAATTTTTAACAGTAACCCCTCGACAAAAAGGGTGAAAATATAGGTTTATTTCGTTAAAAACGCTATATACCGGTTGACGTAAGATGGATAATCCCATATAATGAGACTGAATTACCGGGTTTTTCGGGCAGGTTCTTTATTATAATGGAGGAAATTCATGCTGTGTCAGTTACATATAAATAGTAGAAAATGGATTCGAGTGGCTGCCATTTGCATTGCATTGGCAGCTGTTGGCATATCTTTATATTGTTTTTCCGATATAAGTTATGCAGATACTGTGAGCACCGGCACCATAATCGACGGCCCGGTGCAGGTGCGCAAGGCACCGGTAAACGGGGAAAAGATCACTACGCTGGATGTGGGAACCACAGTGACGGTGGTGGATGAGGTGACCGGTTCAGACGGATATGTCTGGTACCAGATTGAGGTGGTGATAAACAATGCCACTATAACCGGCTATACCAGATCAGACTTTATTTCCATAACACCGGCTGACGAAGCATACATTGCTTCGCTGAAAACAGCAGGTTTCCCGGACAGCTACT
Organism: Roseburia sp.; assembly: GCA_017621905.1. GTDB lineage: Bacteria > Bacillota > Clostridia > Lachnospirales > Lachnospiraceae > Roseburia. Next base: position 3,052 of record JAGASC010000304.1, on the reverse strand, counting down.
GTGATCTGCTGGCGGCGCTTCATCAGAAATACCCGGACTGGCAGTTTGAAGCGGTACAGACGGGATTAGACTGGAATACAGTCATTGAAAACGAGAGCACAGCGGGAAAAAACCTGGTGCAGAGCTCTTCCAATGATGCCAGAAAATCCACGGATTCGGCGGCCTATGACTGGGCCACCAATACCTGGTACGGCTATGATGGCGCAGGCTGGGTGTGTGCTTCCCCGGAGTATATTGCATATTGCATGGATCCCCGGAATTTTCTCAATGAGACATATATTTTTCAGTTCGAGACACTGGAGTATGCGTCCTATCAGAATGCAGATGGTGTGAAAAATATTCTTGCCAACACCTTCATGTCGGGAAATTATAACGACAGAGACGGTGTGACGCGCAGTTATGCGGACACCTTTGTGGAGGTGGGCAGCAGTCTTGGAGTAAGCCCCTATCACCTGGCTTCACGCTGCCGGCAGGAGCAGGGAAGCGGAACCAGTGATCTCATATCCGGAATGTGTCCGGGTTTTGAAGGCTACTATAACTATTTTAACGTAGGTGCCTATACGGCAAACGGAGCCACCGCGGCAGTCAACGGTTTGATTTATGCAAAAAATCAGGGGTGGGATACCATCTATAAGTCCATTGCGGGCGGCTCAAAAGTAGTGGCAGAAAATTACATAAAAAAAGGACAGAACACGATATACTTTGAAAAATTCAATGTAGTGTATCAGAATAGCCTTTATTCACATCAGTATATGACGAATGTGCAGGCGGCCATGAGTGAAGGCAGCAGCATGGGAAAGGCTTATGCAGATAAAAATCAGGCTTTTGTATTTCGGATTCCGGTCTATGAAAATATGCCGGATACTGCAGTGACATTTAAAGATGCAGGCAACCCCAATAATTGGCTTACATCTCTTACGGTAGAGGGTTATGACCTTACCCCGGCATTCAGTGGTGCAAATACCACCTATTCTCTGGTGGTCGGCTCTGATGTGTCTTCCATTCGCGTGGCGGCAAAGGCAGTGGCATCCACTTCCGGAATAGCGGGAACAGGAGACTATTCTCTTAACTATGGAAATAATACGATAACGGTGACCTGTACCTCCCAGAGCGGTGCTGCAAGAGTATATACGATAACAGTGGCAAGGCAGGAGCCTCCGGTATCAGGAAATACGATTCCGGTGGCGGAGGGGGCGACTATCACAACCGATTATCCGATTGGCACTTATTTGACCGGTGTTTTGCCGGAGACCGGGGCAGATACGCTGCTTGCCGGAATCACTGCAGTAAATTGCCAGGCGAAGCTTCTGGCAGCAGATGGAACGGAAAATACCGGAAGAGTGGGAACCGGAAACCGACTGGCGATCTATGTGAACGATACGCTTGTGAAGGAGTATGAAGTTGTCATTTATGGAGATATTAATGGAGATGGAAAAATTTCCAATGTAGATTTTGTGCTGCTGCAAAAGCAGATTCTGGGGATTACCCTTCAGTCCGGCAGTTACCTGGAGGCAGCAAATACCAGCCGGGACGGCGGGGTATCCAATAAGGATTTTGTTATTTTGCAAAAGCATATTTTAAATATTTCTCAAATCGTACAGTGACAATGAGCATAAATTTGTGACGCTCCGTTTTCTTTAAGCGGCGCAGAAACGAGGGAAAAATGAAAAAAAGATTTGGTGCATTTTTTATGATTTTATGTATGTGTCTGTGTTTGTTTGGTCCCGCAGACACAGCTCTGGCAGCATCCGGGTCGGTATCGGTATCTGTCTCATCCGGAACAGTAAATATCGGAGATACGGTGACAGTGACAGCAAAAGCATCCGGCCCGTCGGGAGAAAAGGCAGTTGCTACCATGACGGTGTCCTATGATTCGTCGATCCTGCAGTTTGTAAACTGCTCTGCCACATACGGTGGCGGCGGCAGCAGCGTGACTGCGACGGCGGACAGCTTTACGGTGACCTTAAAAGCAATTTCCGCAGGAACATCCTCTATTTCACTGTCCGGTTCTGACGGCGTAGTCTTCGATACCAACGAAGAACTTGATTCCATGTCAGGAGGCAGTACCTCTGTTACCGTAAATAATGCTGCAGGAGGTGGCACCGGAACCGGTACTTCAACAGGCGGAAGTACCGATGGAACGGGAACTGGCACTTCAACAGGCGGAAGTACAGGCGGAACGGGAACCGGCACTTCTACGGACGGAAGTACAGGTGGAACAGGTACATCCACAGCAGTGCTGTCCGATGATAATTCATTAAAAGTATTGACGATTTCTCCGGGAACCCTATCGCCTGAATTTTCCGGTCCAAGAACCAAGTATACGGCCACTGTTGCCAATGATGTTACAAATATTGCAGTGACAGCAACACCGGCAAACAGCAAGGCAGTAGTACAGTCGGTTACCGGAAATACCGACCTTGCGGTGGGCAGCAATACCATAAGTATTGTGGTACGGGCAGAAAACGGTGTGACAGCTACGTATAAAATCGAAGTGACAAGAAAAGCTGCCGCAGAACAGCCATCCTCACAGCAGCCGGAGGAAACTGTAACAGAGCCGGAGACCACAGAGCCGGAGGATGACGACAAGACCATTGCAGTGGATGGCAGTACCTATCGCGTGGCAGAAGATTTCACAGCGGAAGATATTCCCACAGATTTCACGGAGACTGCGGTAAATTACCATGAAACCTCTTACAAGGGCCTGAGCTTTGACAAAGCTTCTTTGCTTATGCTTTGTCTGGCACCGGAGGGTGAAGCAGAAGCAACGGCAAAGTTTTACATTTGGGACGAGGAAACTGACACCTTATATCCGTTCGTAAAGCTGAATCACGGAGAAAATTATGTGATTGCACTGGCATTGCCGGGGAACATTGTCCTGCCGGATACCTTTGTACAGACGAATGTTTTATTGGAAAGTGGAGAAAGTTTTGCAGCTTATCAGGAAGAAAGCGAAGCGGATGGGGAGGATGAATTTTTCCTGTTCTACGGTGTCAATCAGGAGGGGGCAGAAAGCTGGTACCGCTATGATGCCGGGGAGCGTACCTATCAG
>JAGASC010000303.1 GCA_017621905.1 Roseburia sp. | reverse complement strand
TGTCATAATCAAAATACTTGTAAAAATTCTCTTCTTCATTTTTTCTTTCTCCTCCTATAGGATAATCCCAATCATTTCTTTCCTAAAATCGTTTTTCCCATGCAGTCTCTTGTTTTATGCACCTGATTTTTTCACGTACCTGATTCTTTCATGTGCTTCCTTACCCATCTGATTTTCACAGCCGGAGCTGCCATTCTTACACAATAAAACTCCAGGCTTTCTGGTATTGTCCGCCAAAAAGCCTGTGTCTATACTTATTTTTCTTCCGGAAGATTGATACTGATGTGCACATCGTCTAACTGTTTCTGCTCTACCGTTGCCGGTGCGCCCATCATCACGTCCATCGCGTTCTTGTTCATCGGGAACGGAATGATTTCACGGATGCTCTCCTCGCCGCAGATTAGCATGATCATACGGTCCACGCCCGGTGCAATTCCTGCGTGTGGCGGTGCGCCGTAGCAGAATGCGTTGTACATAGCCGGGAATTTGGCCTTCACAGCCTCTTCGCCCAGTCCTACCAGTTCAAATGCCTTGATCATAATCTCCGGATCATGGTTACGAACCGCACCGGAGGACAGCTCTACGCCGTTGCAGACCAGGTCATACTGGTAAGCCAGAATAGAAAGCGGTTCCTCGTTGCAAAGTGCATCCATTCCACCCTGGGGCATAGAAAACGGGTTATGGCAGAATTCCAGTTCGCCGGATTCCTCACCGATTTCATACATCGGGAAATCCACGATCCAGCAGAATTCATAGCAGTCTTTTTTCATATGCTTTTCGCTGGCTGCGCCCAACAATTTACGCAGCACACCTGCGGTCTTCTGTGCCGCAAGCTTTTTGCCAGCAGTCAGTCCTACAAAATCCCCGGGCTTTAAGCCAAGAGCTGCGATGACTGCCTCTTTTCTATCCTGTAAGAACTTGGCAATTCCTCCTACCAATTCTCCATTCTCGTCTAACTTAAACCAGAATGCTTTGTTAGCTGTCTGCACTTCAACCTCTGCGCAGATTCCGTCAATTACTTTTCTGGTTGCGGTAAAACCGTCTACCACAATAGCCTTCACGGTCTGTCCCTCAAATGGACCGAAACCGCAATCTGCCATCACCTCTGTCGCATCCTGCAGCACCAGGTCAATGCGGAGATCCGGCTTATCACTGCCGTACTTGTCCATTGCCTCAAGGTATGGAATGCGTACGAACGGAGCCTTGGAAGCTGTAGTGTAAACGCCATACTTTTCAAATACCGGCGGCAGTACTTCCTCGATGACAGCGAATACGTCCTCCTGAGAAGCAAAGGACATCTCCATATCCATCTGATAGAACTCACCCGGAGAGCGGTCTGCTCTCGCATCCTCATCACGGAAACAAGGTGCAATCTGGAAATAACGGTCAAAACCGGATGCCATCAGAATCTGCTTGAACTGCTGTGGTGCCTGAGGCAATGCGTAAAATTTACCCGGATGATTTCTTGCCGGTACCAGATAGTCTCTTGCACCTTCCGGAGAAGAGCAGGTCAGAATCGGTGTTGTAATTTCTAAAAATCCCAGCTCCGTCATCTTGTTGCGCAGCTCTGCCACGATGCGGCTTCTGAGTACGATTTTGCTCTTTACGGCCGGGTTTCTCAAATCCAGATAACGATATTTTAATCTGGTATTCTCGTCTGCATCTTTTGACTGGTTGATTTCGAATGGAAGTGCATTGTAAATACATTTTCCGAGAATTTCAATACTCTCCGGTACCACCTCGATTTCACCGGTAGGCAGATCCATGTTCTTGCTGGAACGCTCTCTTACGGTTCCTGTTACGGAAATGGTAGTCTCTTTGTTCACATCATCGATAATCTGCATCATTTTCTCGGTCTCAATGACCACCTGAGTTGTTCCGTAAAAATCTCTTAAGATAAGAAATCCAAGGTTCTTGCTGACCTTACGAATATTTTCATACCATCCAACGATTGTTACCTGCTTTCCTGCATCAGAAAGGCGCAGTTCGTTGCAATTATGAGTTCTTGACTGAATCATATTTTTAACTCCCTTATATTTTGATTATTTTTGTTATAGCACATAATGCAAGTTAATTCAATTCTAGTTATTGTAAAATTCAACAAGTTCTTTGTATCCCTCGTTCGCCAGCTTTTCCTTCTGGAATTTCTTGTTTTTGTTCATACGAACCACCAGCACCTGCTTGCCTGCTGCACGCTCTTCCTGCGCTTTGGCAATCACATCTGCCAGCCTGTCTGCCGGGTAGCCCTTCTCAATCAGATATGCCACCTTCGCACGCTGCATCGGCACAGTAAATCCACTTTCCATCAAAAGCAGAACAATTCGCTCAAAACCAATGGAAAATCCGCAGGCCGGCACATCGTTTCCGGTAAACTTGCCAACCATCTTATCATAACGTCCGCCGCCGCCGCAGGCTGCACCAAGCTCTGGCATCGCAATCTCAAAAATGGTTCCGGTATAATAGCTCATACCGCGTACCAGGGTCGGGTCAAATACCATTTTAAATTCTGCGGTTTTCGCAGTCTCCACGCTGTCAATGATTTCCAGCAGATTCTGCTCCACCTCCGGATCCAAAAAGCCCTCCAAGGTTCTTGCCAGGTATTTGATTCCGTTTTCTGCAGTCTCTACTCCTTTGAAAAGTCCCAGATATTTGTCGATAGATTCTTTTGCGTAGCCTTCTTTTTCCAGTTCTTCTGCTACACCATCCAGACCTATCTTGTCCATTTTATCAAGAATAATGAATACGGTATCGTACTCTTCTTCCGGGAAACCGCTGTATGCTGCCATGGCCTTTAAGATGCGGCGCTCGTTGATGCGGATTTCGAAATTTTTAAAACCTAACCGTCCAATCGTTGTAGTTGTTGCAAGAATCAATTCAATTTCTGCCAGATTGCTGGGTTCACCGATAATGTCGATGTCGCACTGCATGAACTGGCGGTAACGTCCTCTCTGAGGCCGGTCTGCTCTCCATACATTTCCCATCTGAAGTGCTTTGAATGGAGAAGGTAAGTCGTTGGCATTGTTTGCGTAAAAGCGCACCAACGGCACGGTAAGGTCGTAGCGCATACCAAAGTCCACTAAATCAGCCTCTTCCTTTGCCTCTTCAATTTTCAGCTTTTCTCCACGTTTCATCACCTTAAAAATCAGTTTTTCATTCTCGCCGCCCTGTTTATTGCTCAAGTTTGCAATGTTCTCCATGCAGGGAGTCTCAATGGGAGTAAAACCAAAGCTGCGGTAGGTCTCTTTGATTACCTGCTGCACGTAATCTCTGATTTGCATCTCCTCCGGTAAAATATCTTTCATGCCGTTGACCGGCTTTTTGCTCAGTGCCATCCTATTTCCTCCATTTTGCGTATTTTTCGTTCTATCATTTCATCCACGCGGTTCAGGTAATTTTCCACGTCTTTTACATTTTCTACCCGCTCGATGCGTGCGGTATGTTCCGCCGCATTTATCTGCGGAAGCACAAATTTCGTGGTCGCTCCGGCGCCCAGCGCCATAATCGTCTGCTTTTCTTCCATTATAAGAATATTGTAAACACCGGCCTTGCCCGGTGCAGCGTACCCAACGTTTTCCAGATTGCCCGCCATACTCTTCTGGCGGTACAGATAATAAGGAGAAAGTCCCATTTCTTTTGCATAGGCTGCCGTCAGATCCATGTGCTCCTGGGTATTGACCATCTTGTAGTCCTTGTAATCCTCTTTGAACATGTTCAGCCGTGCTGCACGTTTTAGCGCCAGCGAATGGACGGTAATATTGTCCGGCGCCAGTTCTTTTAGCTGCTCCATGGTACTCTTCACATCGGAAAGCGTTTCTTCCGGTAAGCCCATGATCAGATCCATATTGATATTATCAAAGCCAAGCTCCCTTGCCATCCGGAAACTCTCCACCGTCTGCTCCACCGTGTGATGGCGGCCGATGATTTTTAATGTTTCCTGCTTCATGGTCTGGGGATTGATGGAAATACGGGAAATGCCATGTTTCCGCAGTACCACCAGTTTTTCCCGGGTGATGCTGTCCGGGCGCCCTGCCTCAACGGTAAATTCCAGGCAGTCTGACAAGTCAAAGCTGCACTTGATTTTCCGGATCAGGCGGTCTAGCTGATAAGGCTCCAGCGTGGTGGGTGTTCCTCCGCCGATATAAACGGAATTCAAATGTTTATGATAAAATTTTGCTGCCACAAAGTCAATCTCTTTTTCCAGTGCATCCAGATATTGATCCACCCGTTTAGCCCAGGAAGCCAGCGGATAGGAAGTAAAAGAGCAGTAAAGACATGTGGTGGGACAGAAGGGAATGCCGATGTAAAGGCTGTAACCGTTCTCATAATCAATCTTACGCAAAAGTTCCAGTTCCCGCTCTGCGATGTCCATGGACAGTTCTATCTTCTCATCGGAGGCAAAATAGGTATCCTGCATATATGCTTTAATTTCCGCCCGGCTCTTGCCTTCCTCTAAAAATTTCATCGGAATCTTGGTTGGACGGATGCCTGTCAAGGTACCCCACGGGAGATTTTTCCCGGTATGTTTTGCCAGCATTCGGTAAAGATTTTGTTTCAGAAGATTTTTCGTTGACCTGCGGTTGGAAAAATCCACTTTAAAAACTACTTCCTCACATCCGCTAATCCTTATTTCATCTGCCCCATACACAATCAGCAGTTCAAGCAGCGCCGGCTCATCATATGCCTTCTCCTCCGCTGTCACACTTACATCCTGCTCGGGATAAAAAGCCTTCAGCAGCGAGTGGATATCGTACTCAAAATCCGGCTTGTTTAGTTTTACTAATATCATCTTATTCCTCACATATTGCCAATGTAAAGCTTCTGTCGTAACTGTTAGTACATTCACAGTTACCTTCCTTTTATCTTACAGATAAGGGTTATACATCCGCTCTGTTCCAATCGTTGTATTCTCATTATGTCCGGCATAAACAACAGTTTCATCCGGCAGAATCATAAGCTTTTCCTTGATTCCCCGAATCAGCTGCGATGCACTTCCCTTCGGAAAATCTGTCCGTCCGATTGACTGGGCAAACAGCGTATCGCCGGAAAACAGTACATTCTGATAAGAAAAATAGTAACAGCAGCCTCCCACCGTATGTCCAGGTGTAAAGAGTACACGGATATGAAAGCCTGCAAGATCTATCTCCTGCTCATCCTTCAAAAAATTGTCCGCATGATAAGTACACTCTCTTCCCTCCCAGCCGCTTAAATTCAAGCCCGGATTTTCCAGTGTCTCTTTTTCATGTTCCTCCGCATAGACCGGAATGCCAAAATGCTCTGCCAGCTCTGCTGCCCCGCCCGCATGATCAAAATGTCCATGGGTCAAAAGAATTGCAACAGGCTTTAATTCTTCTTTTTCCAGAATTTCCGCCAGTTTTTTCGCGCTTGCGCCCGGATCTATAACCAGTGTTTCCTTGGTATCATCATTCATTGCAAAATAGCAGTTGGTCTGTACAGGCCCTACTACATACTGTTCTACTCTTAAGGGTGTCATATATACCTCTCTTTCTATCTTGTGGGCATATAAAAAAAATTTTGCTTTTTGATTATCAGCCTGTGGTTCTCTCGATATCTATCACACTTTCAATCAGACGCAGCTTTTCAATCAGACTGGTAAGCTCGGCACGTCCTTTGATTTCAAAGGAAACATCAATCGTCGCAACCCCCTGCTTACTGGTCTTGGAATGAATGCCGGTAATGTTGATTTCCCGTTCCGTAAATATTTTGGTAATATCCACCAGAAGTCCGGTACGGTCATTGCCGTATATCTTAACTTCTGCCAGATACAGGCCGTTGCCTTCACGGTCGCCATCCTGCTGCCATTCTGCATCCAGCAGACGCTCCCGCTCCATCTCGGAAAGATTGATGATATTGATGCAATCCGTCCGGTGAATGGACACACCTCTGCCTCTCGTCACAAAGCCCACGATTTCATCCCCGGGAACCGGACTGCAGCATTTGGAAAAATGTACCGCCACATCATACAATCCTTTTACGATAATGCCGCTCTTAGAGCGTTTCGCCGGCGCCTTATCTTTACTCTCCTGGATGGACTGCATTACTTCCTCATCTGTTATCTGTGCCAGATGATCCTTTTTGTACTCCTCATACATCCGGTTGATGATCTGACCTTCCTTTAAGCCCCCGTGTCCCACGGTAGCAAGGCAGGAATTCCAGTCGTGAAAACCATATTTGTGTAAAATCTTATTCTGATATTCCGTTTTATTGATGTCCGGGAAATTAATGCCTTTCGCCTTGGCGCTGGCCATCAGCAGTTCTTTTCCCCGGATGATATTTTCTTCTTTTAACTCACTGCGGAACCACTGGTTAATTTTATTTTTGGCCTGGGTGCTCTTTACGATACCCAGCCAGTCCCGGCTTGGTCCCTTGGAGTTCTGAGAGGTAATGATTTCTACACGGTCACCGTTTTTGATGACATAGTCAATGGGAACCAGCTTGCCGTTGACCTTGGCACCGACCATTTTATTTCCCACGGCTGAGTGAATCGCATAGGCAAAATCTATAGGAGTAGAGCCGTTGGTCAGATTCTTCACATCTCCGGTGGGCGTAAAACAGAATACTGTGTCGGAGAACAAATCCAAATCGCTCTTTAACAGACTCATGAATTCCCGGTTATCGGACATATCCCGCTGCCATTCCAAAATCTGACGCAGCCAGCTTAACTTTTCCTCCTCGGAAACAGTCATCGCCGCTGCTTCCCCGCCATTATTGCTGGCTTCCTTATATTTCCAATGGGCTGCGATACCGTACTCTGCGGTCCGGTGCATTTCGTAGGTCCGGATCTGAATTTCAAAGGGCTGTCCGGTGGGTCCGATCAGCGTCGTATGCAAAGACTGATACATGTTTGGCTTTGGCATGGCGATATAATCTTTGAACCGTCCAGGAATCGGTTTATACATTTCGTGTATCACACCAAGTGCCGCATAGCAGTCCTTGACAGAATCCACGATGATACGGATGGCAAACAAATCATAAATCTGGTCTAAGGTCTTATCCTGGTTGACCATTTTTTTATATATGCTGAAAAAATGCTTTGCACGTCCATCGATCTGCGCCGGTATACCGGCCGCCTCAATATGCGCGCGCACTTCTTTTACCAGACTCTGTATATATGCCTCCCGCACACTTTTGCGCTGGTCGATCTGCCGCACCAGGTCATAGTAAGCCTCCGGCTCTAAATATTTCAGAGACAGATCATCCAGCTCTATCTTAATTTTGGAAATACCGAGACGCTGGGCAATGGGGGCATAAATGTCCATGGTTTCTCTGGCTTTTTCCTTCTGTTTCTCCGGTGTCATGTATTTTAACGTGCGCATGTTGTGCAGGCGATCCGCCAGCTTGATCAAAATGACACGGATATCCTTTGCCATGGCCAGGAACATTTTTCGCATATTTTCTGCCTGAACCTCCACTTTATCCGCGTCATAGGACAATTTATCCAACTTGGTGACGCCGTCCACCAGGAGGGCTACTTCACTTCCGAATTCTCTGGCAATCTCCTCGTCTGTCATGACCGTATCTTCCACCACGTCATGAAGCAGTCCGGCAACGATGGTCTCCTTGTCTAATTCCAGATCCGCCAAAATGATACCTACGCAAAGCGGATGTATGATATAAGGTTCTCCGGATTTGCGCACCTGACCGTTGTGCGCGGTTCTGGCGATATTGTATGCCTTCTCAATCAATGAAATGTCCGTAGAAGGATGATACCTGTACACACTGGCAATCAATTCTTCATACAGCTTCTCCGGGCTTTCAAACTCCCTGATTGGCTTTAAGCTGTGTTCTTCTTCACTTATCTTCTTTTCCAGTTCTTTTGTCGAAAAATCTGCCATGTACATCACTCACTTTATCCATGTATTTTTTGTATTTCATTATTATATTTTATTTCCTAATAAAATGCAACGCTTAATATATACAAAAAAACCGCGGAAACACGGTATTTGTGGCATCTATTTTGCCATCACGCCCGGTTTCTGCGGTTTTTATTCTGCTATTTTTGCGGGATTTCCCACCGAAATTTTCTCAGGTTCTTTCCATTTATTTCCACAATTCCTCTCGGCACGAAGCCAAGTTTTCGAGCCAATCCAATGGATTTTTCATTCTTTTCCTCTATGAAACAGCAAATCGAATGAATTTCCAGTTCCGTTCGCGCATAATCGATAATCGCACGACACACCTCCGTAGCATAGCCACGGTGCTGATAAGGTACCCCGATGGCATATCCAATCTGAAGTTCCTCACCCATTTCTTTTTTGTAATCAAAGCCTGCACGACCAATTAGTTTGCCTGTCTCTTTCTCGCAAACAAGCCACATCCCGTAACCATAAAAACGGTACATGTTTTCCATGTAAGATTGCTGGTACTCCCGTTCCTGCTCGTACGGGTGCAACGGTTCCATGTAATCTGTCATTCCCTCTCCTGCGTATAACTCAAAGAGAGCGTCCAGATAATCCATGGAAAATTCTTTTACGATGCAGCGCTCCGTCTCCAAAATCGTCCATGGAAGGTTATGGTGCCGCTGGTATACGCGGCACAGGAAGTTCAAGTCAATTTCCTCCATCCCTTCGGCATACATGTCCGGGGACAGATGGGATTCGGCCGACATTTGATCCGTTTTTTGCGGCAGGGCATCGTGGCCAGGCCCAATCTTTTCTGTGCTCTGTACCAATTCTTCAGTGCCCAGATACACCAGTGTTGCCATACCCATGTCAATTGCCATGTCAACATGGGTTCTGTTTTCCGATATAAAAATGCATTCTTCCGCGAGAAATCCGGACAGTTGTGCTAAGAACGTTCCTGGCAATGCATTTACATGGATAGTTGTTATTGTTTCTGCGCCGAGATTATTCTGCAAATAATGCTTCTCCTGCTGTGGCAGGATATCAATCAAAATATATTTCAATTCCGGCATGAAGCGCTACTCCCAGAATTTTTCCAAAAACTCTTTTGCTGCTTTCTCCGGCACTTTAAATTTCTTCTCAATTCTGGCTTGTGTATTTTCCCTGGAAAGCCCCAGTTCATTACAGGTCTCTACCAACGCTTTTATTCCTTGCTCAAGTCCCTGTTCAATTCCCTGTTCAATTCCCTGTTCAATTCCCTGTTGGATTCCACGCTTTATCCCACGCTCTTCAATCAAATCACTCAAGTTACACATAAGCCGCATATCCTCCTTCATCTCTACCGATGTGGCTATAACTTAAAACCTTCCTGCCCTGTGTACTCCTTTTAACAAAGCCAAATACTAGTCCGGCAGATGATTGTAGTCAAATTCGCAGTGACTTAAAAATTCCTTTGCAATGATCGTGGCACCGATCAGATTCGGATGCACTCTGTCCCATGCAATGTAAGCAGAGTGCCTATATTGAAAATATTTATTAAAAGTCTCCTGCAAATCCACAAAAATACAGCCATGCTTTTCCGCCAGTTTTTTACAGATTGCTCCGTACTCATCCATTCTTTTTCGCATCCAGTCTTCCGGGTTTGGTTCCATATAATAAGGCGTCATCAGAAAAATTCCATTTACCTGGTCCTTTACAGACAGAATCATTGATTCCAGATTTGATTCATATTCCTCCGGCATTACCTGTCCGTCCGGAATAGCCGGGCTATCGAACTGACGCCATACATCGTTAATTCCGATACAGATGGATACCCAAGCCGGATTTAAATCAATGACATCCCGTTTAAATCTCTCACGCAGGTCTCTGCTGGTATTTCCGGAAATTCCGGAGTTGGTCACTCTTACCTTAACCTCCGGATACCATGTGTTAAGCATATTTTCTACAATACGCACGTAGCTGTGACCTACATTTTCAAAAAGTCCCTCTCCTACCGGCTGCGCACTGCCCATATCTGTAACAGAATCCCCGGCGAATACAATACGGTCCATGTTTTCAAATAACATGATAATCCTCCTTTGTTTTCCGAAGGAAAATGCGACTGCCATTGCAGGAGCAGAGGATTTTCCTCCTTTGTGAATAACTTTCGTTTTGTCCCTTATTATAGTCTTTTTTTTGATATTCTTCCACTATATTTTCATTATTTCGTCTAATTTATTTCGGCACCTCATTTCATCCTTTTACAACCTAAATCATAAGTCGAAAATATTATTTTCATTTCCCTATTTTACATTAACATTGCAGCTTTGCAGATAGCTGCGGGCCTGTATCATTTGATCTCCGGTGGGAATCCAGTCTTCTGTTCCGCGGTCCGTTTTTCCGACTGCCAGAGTTTTAGATCCACCATATACATGATAAGGCAGAAGTTCCACTTCTGTGCATCCGGAAAGGCTGTGATACACCTCTGCGATGGCATGATAGTGATTCTCATCCATATTCACACCACTTATCATAATGCACCGCAGGATAATCTTTGCCCCAAGTTTGTCGGCATTCCTCAAATTCTCAAGTATTTTTTTATTGGAAACACCTGTATATTTCTGATGACGTTCATCATCCGTATCTTTCAAATCCCACAGAAGTACATCCGTATTTTCAACAAGCTCAGGGAGATAAGCGGAATTAAAATATCCGCAGGTCTCAATCGCTGTTCCGATTCCTTTCTCCCGGCAG
>JAGASC010000302.1 GCA_017621905.1 Roseburia sp. | reverse complement strand
TCAATGCTTCCGCATACATCATCTACACCGATGGATTTTGCGGGATTATAAGTCGCACACTGCACGGCGGTCTCTAATGGAATACCCATGGAAACGGCGGTGCGCATGCAGTCCATCAGATTGGTCGCAGAACCGGCAATGGTACCGTCTTTTAAGGTGGCCAGGTTACCGGTTACTTTAACCGGAAGACCGCCTAAAGAATAATCACCGTCTTCCATACCGGTTGCCATCATACTGTCGCTAATCAGTATCATGCGGTCTTCTCCGAAAATCTGGAAGGCCACACGCACTGCAGACGGGTCAATGTGGATACCGTCGCAGATCAGCTCCGGCATAACATGCTTTGCGTCGAATGCAGCGCCGATGGGGCCGGGAGCCCGGTGGGTAAAGCCAGGCATAGCATTGAACATATGGGTCACATGGTCAGCGCCTAAGGAAAATGCCTCATAGGCAGCAGCATAATCGCTGCAGGTATGGCCTAAGGAAATGTGAACCTTAGAACCAAGTTCCTGAATGAATTCTTTTGCATCAGGGGTCTCCGGTGCAATGGTAATCAGTCTGACCAGGTTGCCGGATGCTTCCTGCAGCTGATAAAAAGCAGTAATATTCGGGTCCTGGATGTATGCAGGGTTCTGTGCACCTTTCTTTTCTACGGAAATGAAAGGGCCTTCTAAGTGAATGCCGCAAAGTCTGGATTCCGGTGCATCGCCCCACTGATCGTGATAAGTCTTTGCGTTTTTACAGACCTTGGTCAAAGTTTCCATTGGCAAAGTCATGGAAGCTGGGCAAATGGAAGTAACGCCGTTTGACGCTTCATATGCTCCAATGATATGTAGAGCTTCCGGCGTTCCGTCACAAAAATCCACACCGGCACAACCGTGAAAATGTACATCCACAAGACCGGGAATCAAATAGCAGCCCTCTCCGTCGAGAATTTCTTCCTTTGTGAGGTCGTCCGGAATCTTTTCGGTAAAGAGATCGTCTTCAATTGCAATGTCTTTTTTGATAAATCCGTTATCTGGTGTAAAAACAAGTGCGTTTTTGATAATCATGTAAGTTCCCTCCTTTCAGAGAGTAGTGAAATATATTTGCAGATTGCTATTTATAGCAATATCTGCATCTATTGTTTTAATGCCCATGCGGGTACTTTGGCAAGTGCGGCCTCATCAGCTACCAGAGTAACGTTCGGGTGCATCTGCAGAATGGAGCCTGGAACCTGTGGGGTAACCGGGCCGAAGAATGCATTGGCAACTGCATCTGCCTTACCCTCGCCGTTTGCCACAACAAGAATCTTCTTTGCGTGCATGATGGAACGGATTCCCATGGTGTATGCCTGGGTGGGAACGTCTTCGATGGAATCAAAGAAACGGGAGTTAGCCTCGATGGTGCTCTGGGTCAGATTCACGCAGTGTGTGTCTTTTTCAAAAGCCTGTCCCGGCTCGTTGAAACCGATATGACCATTGTTGCCAAGTCCAAGCAGCTGTAAATCGATACCGCCTAATTTGCGGATGATTTCCTCGTGAGCTGCACAGGCACTGTCTGCATCCATGTTGGTGCCATCCGGAACGAAGGTAGCCTCCGGGCGAATGTTTACGTGCTTGAACAGGTTTTCATGCATAAAATAGTAGTAGCTCTGTGGATTGGAATGATCCAGTCCGCGGTATTCGTCCAGATTGACAGAAGAAACGCAGGAGAAATCCAGATCTCCCTTGTTATACCAGTCGATCAACTGTGCATAGGTGCCGATTGGGGTAGAGCCAGTGGCAAGGCCCAGCACACAGTTTGGTTTCATAATAACCTGTGCGGAAATAATGTTGGCAGCTTTTCTGCTCATGTCCTGATAATCTTTTGCTTTGATGATTCTCATTGTGTTGTTAATCCTCCTACTTGCTTTTCTGTTTGTATCATTTGAAATAAATGCGTCTTCACATTTACCAAGACTTTCTATATACAATCTATCAGTAAAAAAAATATTATGCAAGCCTTTCTTCGAAGATTCACAAAGAAATACAAAAAAAGAGTGGGAATGTGCAAATTTTATGCAAATGCGAAACGAAGGGGTGTTCCTCATTTGAAAAAAGTGTGGTACACTGTAGGTGAGAAAGGAGGCATTTATGCTATATTTATTGATTGCAGCAGGGGTATTTGCGCTGGATTTTGGGATTAAGCATTATATTGATAAAAAATACAGAATAAAAGAGCAGCATCCCTGCCCGAAAAACAAGATTATCCTTGAAAAATATTATAATGACGGTGCCGCACTGGGCTTTCTTGCGAAAAAACCGGGCTTGATGCGGGCGATTCATACAGCCATGATTGTGATGGCAGGCATTTTCTTTTATATTCTTCTGCGCACACCGGGGAAGAATTTGGCTAAGACCGGAATGGCCCTTTTGCTTGGCGGAGGAGCGAATAATCTCTATGACCGTTATGCAAAGGGACACGTAGTGGATTATTTCCGTATCAATATGGGGCCAAAGCGGCTGAGACGGATTATCTTTAATATTTCTGATTTTTGTATTTTTATCGGTGTATTGTTGGCAGCAGTGGGAGCGGAAAAGCGCGGCTTGTGAGATGGAAGGAAAGCGTAATGACGAAAGAAACATATATAAAAATAACGGAACCTTTGCGTAAACATCCCGGAAAGACCAGGCTCGTAATCTCTGTCAATAAAGTCCTTACGGGACTGGTTTACCTGGCATATCCAGCATTTCTTCTGTTACTTTTTTGGAAGAAGGAACCCTTTCTGCTGCGGGCAGTGCTGGTGCCTGCGATTTCTTTTGTGGGCGTGAGTCTGTTTAGGCAATGGTATAATGCACCTCGTCCTTATGAGAAATTTGATATTCCGCCGGTGATTGCAAAGGATACGAAGGGAAAATCTTTTCCCAGCCGCCACGTGTTTTCTGTGTTTGTGATTGCAATAACGGTCTTTGAACAATATCAGGCGGCAGGGCTGGTACTATGTGTCGTTGGAATTGGACTTGCGCTCATCCGTGTGCTGGGTGGTGTGCATGAGCCCAGAGATGTAGTTGCCGGAGCTATCATTGGGATTTTTTCTGGGGTGCTGGGTTATTATATGCTGTAATAGAACATAGGGCGTAACAGTGAGCCTTCCGATAAGCGCTTGGCGTCATGGCGAAGCGCTTTTTAAATGTCCGGTTAAAATAGGACAGATTCTCAAACCCCACCTCCGAGGCGATATTTAGGATGGAGGAGTCCGAGGAAATCAAAAGCCTCGAAGCCATGGTGAGCCGGTAATCGTTGAGATAATCAATAAAGGAGGTTCCCATGGTATTCTTAAAATATTTCATGAAATGAGACTGGCTTAAGCCCGCTTCCTTCGCGATATCCGCAATGGTAATCTTATCCATATAATGATTTTCCAGATATTTCAGCACCAACTTCAGCTTATGTAAAGACCTGGAGTCTTTTTTGGGTGCCTCTTTCTGGCATAGCCGGTTAAAAAGCAGGTAAAAAAGCTGGAAAAGCTGTCCTTTGATGAAAAGCTCATAACCGGCGGGATAGGTCCGGCAGATATTATCGTTTGCATCGATGCAGGCGGCAATCTCATCGTAACAGGTGCTGCCCGGCACATACAAAAGAGGAACCGTCACCTGACCGTCCAGCAGAGGGGAAAAATAATCGCTGCTGCAGGTATCCGTCTTTTTGGAAATCAAAATGTTGGGATGGAAAATGATATTTTCGTACTCTACGTGTTCCTGCTGATACTGTTCAATGGAATGCAGCTGGCCCGGAAGAATGAGAGCAAGAGTTCCTGCTGACACGGTATGTTGTGCAAAATCCACGGTAATTGTGACAACGCCCTTCTTAACATAAATAATTTCCATTTCCTCATGCCAGTGAAGCGGTACCCGGGGAAAGTCCAGCGGGATGGAACAAAGGTAAGTATTGTATGGAAACTGGGGGCTTCCGTGGGTTACTTTTTCTTTGTAATTTTCATATTCTAATATATTCATACAAATACCAGGCAGAATCCCTTTTTGGCTATATAGCACGCAAAGTATGGGAAATGCAGGGCGGATTATTCCCGCATTTTTGTCTGCTTCCTTTCCTAATTATAACTAACAATGAAATCTGGTGACGCGAAGCGATTTTTATGGTCTTGCGGTTCGTAACTGTGAAGGCACTGAACAGTTATGAAATCTGTTTATTTAAGTTTGGCAGGAGTTTATCATGCGCTAAAATATGTACCGCATGATAGAATTGTACCACTTTTCACTCGAATATTACAAGAAAAAACGTATCAGGATTTCTATAATGAACTATAAATGATAGAAATCGTTTGATGCACCAGATATACAATATGCAGGGTGCAGAAATGGAGGAAATTATGAACTTACAGGAAACCGTAACCAAAAGATATGGCAAAGAAATTGCACAGTGTACCAATGAGGAAATCTACTATGCACTGCTTGCAATGACAAAAGACATGGCAAAGGAAAAGGAGAGCAATGCCGGAAAGAAGAAATTATACTATATTTCCGCAGAGTTCCTGATCGGAAAGCTGTTATCCAACAACCTGATCAATCTCGGCATTTATGAGGATGTCAAAGAGCTTTTGGCAGAGAACGGCAAAAGCCTGGCAGAAATCGAAGAGGTTGAGCCGGAACCATCTTTGGGACATGGTGGTCTGGGACGTCTGGCTGCATGTTTCCTTGATTCTGTGGCAAGTCTTGGTTTCAATGGAGACGGTGTCGGATTAAATTATCATTACGGATTGTTCCGGCAGGTGTTTCAGAACAACTTACAGCGCGAGACGCCGGATACCTGGATGGAAAAAGAAAGCTGGCTGACCAGAACCGATGTGACCTATGAGGTTCCCTTTGGTGGATTTACCTTACAATCCAGAATGTACGACATAGATGTTATCGGCTGTGAAAACCGTACTACAAAACTTCACTTATTCGACGTGGAGACAGTGGATGAGAGTCTGGTGACCGATGGAATTCATTTTGATAAAGAGAATATTGCAAAGAATCTGACGCTGTTTTTGTACCCGGATGATTCCGATGATAAGGGCCGTATCCTTCGGGTGTACCAGCAGTATTTTATGGTAAGCAACGCGGCAAGACTGATTATTGATGAGACATTGGAGAGAGGCGGAGATCTTCACAAATTGCACGAATATGTTGCAATCCAGATCAACGATACCCATCCAAGTATGGTAATCCCGGAAATGATTCGTCTGTTGGGTGAGCAGGGTATCTCAATGGATGAGGCAATTGAGATCGTAACGAAGACCTGTGCTTATACCAATCATACGATTTTGGCAGAGGCGCTGGAAAAATGGCCGATCCATTTCCTGGAGAAGGCGGTTCCGCAGTTATTGCCGATTATTTACGAACTGAACAATCGGGTGGTGCGCAAATATGAGGATAAGTCAGTAGCGATCATTGATGATGAGAATCGTGTGCATATGGCACATATGGACATTCATTACGGACACAGTGTAAATGGTGTGGCTTATCTGCATACAGAGATTTTGAAAAATTCTGAGTTGAACAACTTCTATAAGATTTATCCGGAGAAGTTCAACAATAAGACAAACGGTGTTACCTTCCGTCGCTGGCTGCTGCACTGCAATCATGAGCTTTCTGAGTTTATCGAGTCTCTGATTGGCCCCGGATTTAAGAAGGATGCCACAGAACTTGAAAAACTGGGGGCATTTGTGGATAACGAGGAGGTATTGAAGCGTCTTCAGGCAATCAAGCACAATAAGAAGAAAGAACTGAAAGATTACCTTGCAAAAACACAGGGAATTGAGCTGGATGACCATTCCATCTATGACGTTCAGATCAAAAGACTGCATGAGTACAAGAGACAGCAGATGAATGCTTTGTATGTCATTCATAAATATTTTGAAATCAAGTCCGGAAAGAAACCAGGCCGCCCGATTACTGTGATCTTCGGCGCAAAGGCAGCACCGGCTTATGTGATTGCAAAAGATATCATTCATTTGATTCTCTGTCTGTCTGAGCTGATTGCAAAAGACCCGGAGGTTTCTCCCTACTTAAAGGTTGTCATGGTGGAGAACTACAATGTGACTCTGGCTGAGAAATTAATCCCGGCAGCAGATATCCATGAGCAGATATCCCTTGCATCCAAAGAGGCGTCCGGAACTTCCAACATGAAATTTATGTTAAACGGTGCCGTTGCCATTGGAACCATGGACGGCGCAAATGTGGAGATACATCAGTTTGTAGGAGATGATAACATC
Organism: Roseburia sp.; assembly: GCA_017621905.1. GTDB lineage: Bacteria > Bacillota > Clostridia > Lachnospirales > Lachnospiraceae > Roseburia. The sequence goes on along the minus strand of JAGASC010000302.1, from coordinate 187 downwards.
TACATTTTCGGTGAGTCTTCCGAGGCAGTCATCGGGCACTACGCAAAGGCAGATTATGTGTCCAGAAGTTACTACGAGAAAGATGCAAATATCAAGCGCGCTATTGACTTTATTGTCAGTGATGAGATGTTGGCAATCGGATGCAGAGAGAATTTAGAGCGTTTGTACAATGAACTTTTGAACAAAG
>JAGASC010000301.1 GCA_017621905.1 Roseburia sp. | reverse complement strand
GTCAACAGGAAGTACAGGATGGCACTATCCACCGGAAGGGAGACCGCATTTTTTATCACCCGGGCCGGGAGCAGCACGAGAAAGGCATCTCCGTAGAGCATGGAGAGCCAGAGGGTGCCGAAACCGCAGTTAATAATGGTTTTTACGAGAAACTCAGCCAGTATAATCCGTTTCAGGGAAACAGGCCGTTGGTAGAGGATGGCTCCGTAAATGACACCGGAAATCATGGCATTAAAAGTAAAGCCAAAGAAATAGGGGCCGGTGGGTTTTAACACAAACTTTAAAAGATCCAGTGCTCCGCCAAACAGACAGCCGGTCACCGGGCCGAACAGAAATTCCACAATCCGGTTTGGAATACCGGAAAAACCAATCCGAAGATAGGGGCCGACCTCGATGGTGGCAACTGTGCCCAGAATGATGGCCAGGGCGGCGAGCAGGCCGCAGAGCACCATATTTCTGGTCACGGTGAGTTCTAACAGGGAACTTTTCAGTCGCTGCATAATTTTTTTCATAAAAAATGTCTCCTTTCTGGCAGTTTTCCTAAAACTACATAGAGGAGACGAAAAGGCTGGCTCATATGTAGCAGCGGGATGCGAAACCGGCACCGCAAGCGTGATGAATCACTGCTTTTCGTCCACGTGACAACTCCCTGTTCACACGGCACTTAACGCGCGGGTTTCTACTCTGCTCATAGAAATATTTAATTAGATTAAAATCGTTATAACACAGAACTGTGTATTTGTAAATAAAATTCATGACAAAAATTTCTTTGCGGGAGGAGGCTATCTAACAGAGCTTTAGAAAATTTAAAAGCATAATTTCGGGTTTGCTACATAAGATGGGAGGAAGGACATGTATTGGCAGGCTTGCAGAGGAGTGCAGACGTTTAAAATTGCCGAAAAAAGCCTCGTTAGGCAAGGGAGGATGCGCAGCCTTGCAGCAAGAGTACAGATGCATTTTTTGTGCATATTGGGGAAGAAGGGGTAGATACTATGTGTTATGCGACGAAAAGAAAGATAGCGGATTGTGTAAAGCGGCTGATGCGCCGCAAGGAGATTGCCCGCATTACCATCGGAGATGTCATGGAGGAAACGGGGATGAGCAGGCAGAGTTTCTATTATCATTTTCATGATATTTATGATGTGCTGGAGTGGATTGAGGTGAATGATTTTCAGGTACCGTTATCTGACAAGGATTATGATAGCCTGGAAGCGTGGGTTTTGGATGTGTTGCGGGTGCTTGATAAAGAGCATTTCTTTTTTGAAAAAATGGTGGACGAGGTACCATGGCCTGGCATTGTGGGGCATATGAAAAAGCCTGTGAAGGAACAAATGGAAAAGTTTTTTGCCGGGGGAAATGTTGCTCTGATGCAGAGCGAACCGGAGCAGTGGAAGAATAGTATGGATTTCTTTGCGACTTCCTTCTGCTATTATTTGCTGGATGAGGTTTCGCACAGGCGGAAACTGTCGGAACAAAAAGCGGTTAGTCAGATGTATTTTAGTGTGAAGATGTTGCAGGGATTTTCCGGTGCGTTGCAGCAAGCAGAAGATGAATATTTTAGAGGAACATATTCCGGGGAGATGTCGATGGCGGCCAGGCATAGAGCGGTGGCAGCGGCAACAGTGACCCGGACAGCAACGGCAACAATGGCGTCTAGGACAACAGCATCAGCAGTGACTGACAATAGGCTGGCTGCTATGTGATTAAAAAGGGAGTGTTCCTGTTGTGTGCCATCGTAACACTAGTTTTGAATTTTACGCATAAAAAATAACCGTCCTGTCTCCGCAAAAGATTGGCGGTTATTTTTTAATCACAATATCTACCGGAGCGGATAGGCTTTTGCTATCGTGTCAGCTCTTTCGGTAACTATATTATAATTCTAACGTTTTAAGCTGCCAAACATTTTTACATAATTTAACATATATTGCAAAATCCAGAGCCATCCGGGATGCGATTGAAAGAATGTTGGACCAAGCTGAGAAAGAACCATAAAAATACTCCTTTTTGATAAGAACCTGCATATCTGCATTCTTACCAAAAAGGAGTTATTTACTTTTTAGAACGGAATCAATCCATATACTAACACTGCCACCAAAGCTCCAATGACTGGCCCGATAATCGGAACAACCAATCCATATCCGAAGTTCGAGGAGCCTTTTCCTTTAATAGGAAGTACAGCATGTGCCAGACGGGGACCTAAATCTCTGGCTGGGTTGATTGCATATCCGGTAAGACCGCCTAAGGACATACCGATGGATACGATAATGCCAAATACCAGGATTTTTCCAACGCCGCCATTCAGCTCAGGAATCTGTCCCATGCCTTTGATTGCAAAAACAAGTACAAAAGTTCCAACTGCTTCACTTAAAATATTAAGTGCTGTGTTCGGAACAGAAGGACCGGTAGCGAATACGCCAAGCTTTGTTCCGGGATCCTCAGTAGCATCGAACTGGCCTTTAAACAGGATGTAAACCAGACATGCACCTAGGAAAGCACCTGCAAACTGAGCAATAATGTATCCGGGAACAAGGCTCCAAGCCAGGCTGCCGTCTGCTGCCAAAGCAAGGGTCAGTGCCGGGTTAAAATGTGCTCCGGAAGCTGCGCCGAAGATCATCGCCGGAACCATAACCGCAAGGCCCCAGGCAAATGTGATCTGGATGGAACCGGCACCCTTCATGCCGGATTTGTTTAAGGTAACATTGGCAACCACGCCATCGCCTAAAAGGATGAGCAGCATGGTGCCGATAAATTCTGCGATATATGGTAACATATGAATCCTCCTTATTCTTTGTTATTGGTTACTATTCTTCTTTTGCCCAGTCAAATGAGCAGGCAACTGCTTTATTCCACATATTGATTTTCTTCGTACGGGTAGCATCGTCCATTTCCGGTGTAAAGGAGCGGTCGATGGACCAGTTCGCGATAACATCCTCTTTGTTTGCCCAGTAACCTACAGCCAGGCCTGCCAGATAAGCAGCACCCATAGCGGTGGTTTCCACGCACATCGGACGGTTGACAGGAGCACCACTGATATCTGCCTGCATCTGCATCAACAGATTGTTTGCACTTGCGCCGCCGTCTACCTTTAACGCGGTAAGCTCGATGCCGGAATCCGCCTTCATCGCGCAGAGCACATCATTTACCTGGTAAGCTACGGATTCCAGAGTTGCCCGGATGATGTGATACTTATTCACACCCCTGGTAAGGCCAACAATGGTTCCTCTCGCATATTGATCCCAGTAAGGAGCGCCTAAGCCCGTAAATGCCGGTACCACATAGCAGCCGTTGGTGTCTTTCACCTTGCGTGCCATGTATTCTGAATCCGGTGAGGAGTCGATAAATCTCATCTCATCCCGCAGCCATTGAATCGCAGCGCCTGCCACGAAAATAGAACCTTCCAACGCGTAATTTACATGTCCGTCTAATCCCCACGCGATGGTGGTAACCAGACCGTTCTTCGAGAAAACAGGAGTTTCACCGGTATTCATTAACAGGAAGCAGCCGGTGCCGTATGTATTTTTGGCTTCGCCTGCGGTAAAACAGGTCTGTCCAAAGAGAGCTGCCTGCTGATCGCCTGCAGCACCTGCAATCGGAATCGGAGCACCGAAATAAACCGGATTTGCTTCGCCGTAAATACAGCTGGAGGGCTTTGGTGTGGGCAGCATCTGTTTAGGAATATCCAGCTCTGCTAAAATCTCATCGTCCCACTCTAAGGTGTTGATGTTGAACATCAGGGTTCTGGAAGCGTTGGAGTAATCCGTTACGTGAACTGCACCCTGGGTCAGTTTCCAGATGAGCCATGTCTCAACGGTTCCGAAAAGTAAATCGCCGTTTTCCGCTTTTTCTCTTGCACCTTCTACGTTATCCAGCAGCCATTTCAGTTTCGTTCCGGAAAAATAAGCGTCGATGACCAGTCCGGTCTTGCTGCGGAAGGTATCGGTGAGGCCTTTTGCCTTTAAGGAGTCGCAGTATTCTGCGGTTCGGCGGCACTGCCATACGATGGCGTGGTGGATGGGTTTTCCGGTATTTTTATCCCATACGACGGTGGTCTCACGCTGGTTGGTGATACCGATGGCGCCGATATCTGCTGCGGTGGCACCGATGTTTGCCATGGCTGCTTTGGCAACCTCCAGTTGTGTGGACCATATCTCTTCTGCGTCGTGCTCCACCCATCCCGGCTTCGGGAAATACTGTGTGAATTCTTTCTGAGCTACGCTGCACATTTCTCCTTTTTCGTTAAAAAGGATACAACGGTTACTTGTTGTTCCGGCATCGAGTGCCATGATGTACTTAGCCATAAAAAACCCCCTTTAATTTTTTGTTTGGGCTGATATAGAAATAGGTTGCTGTTGTCCGGTGTGGGGATTCGCAGTCACTGTGTCGTCCGAAGCGGAACAGCTGCAAGTATTTTTAAGACAGCTCCTTGTAATTATTAGTTTAACGTTAGGGTGAGAAAATGTCTTTAGACAGAACTTCAGAACTGTAAAAGTTTGAGATGAGCTTTTGACAGAAAGGGAAAATTGACAAAAACAGAAAATGGTTCATTTTGCTGTTGGGATGTGTTATAATCTTTGTCAGGATAGGAAAGGATATTTTATATATGGACGAGAAAATGACAATGGAAATCACGAACGCTAAGCTGGAGGAAGTAATAAAGGAGTATGCAAAAGAGCGCACGAAGGAGAAATTGATTGAGGTGCTGAATTTGCTGCGCCCGACGAAGCTTTTCGTGCCTGCAATGTTAAAGGCGCCGAACCAGCCGATTCCGTGTTTTTTGAAAAATAATGACGGGCAGCAGTTTCTGGTGGCGTATACATCAAAGGGACAAATCCCTGCGGAACCAAAGAGCCAGGCAGTTTTGAGTATGCCGTTTCCGGCCTGCAATGATATTGTGGTAAAGCCGGAGCTAAAGCTTGCGGGAATGGTGCTTAACCCATTTTCGGACAACCTGGTGCTGAAAACAGAACTGATTCAGAAGCTGCATGAAGTAGACCAGAAAGCAGCGCAGGCAAAACAGGTGAAGATGACGCCGGAACAGTTTGCGGCCTTTGTGAAAAAACAGGTAGAGTTTGGAATATTCCCGAAGCGGTTATTTACAGAAGGCGCGGAATTTGTGGAGAAGCTCTGCGATGAGAAAGAAGAGTTTGTAAACCGGATTTTTGCAGAGGGATTTAAAGAGCCAAAGTTTTATCCATATTCTGAGGAAGATTATTCTGTTATGGCTCTGGACATTGCGGAAGATATGACACTGATTCGTGTGGATTTGCCGGAAAAAGGAATTGTTCCGCCGCTGTGCTACCGGATTTACATAACCTTTAATCCAATCACAAAAAAGGCCGGATATTACACCATTGAAATGACGAAAGAAAAAGGAGTCCGGCTGCTAGGAGAGATGGGCGCGGATGGAAAGCACATCGACCATGGACAGGCACCGGTAGAGGGAGCGGAATTGCAAAAAATTATGGATTTGGCCCGCTATAATGGGGGTGCGGAGATTACAAGTTAATAAATGTTGAAAGAGAAAGGCAGCCACTTGTCATGGCTGCCTTTCTCAGTAGAATCTGATATAAATTTTGTATCATTTAAATGAATGTAGAGGGCAAAACTAATGACGGATCACATCTGCATATTGTCCACGGACTACGGAAAGCAGCGCCGCCGGGGCAACCACAATGGTGGTACCGATTCGGCCGCCGCTTACATATATTTTGTCGTAGGCAGCAGCTGACTCATGTATAATGGTGGGGAACTGTTTTTTCATTCCAAGCGGCGAGCAGCCGCCCCGGACGTAGCCTGTGATAGCCGTAATATCTTTCACATGAATCATTTCCACTGCTTTTTCATTCACTGCTCTGGCAGCAGCTTTCAAATCCACTTCATCTGCAATCGGGATCACAAAGACGTAATATTGCTTACTTTTCCCCTGCATGACAAGGGTTTTAAAGGACTGTTCCACCGGTGCACCTGTGATTTCGGCGGTGTGCAGACCATCGATGAACTCATCACATTCATAATTGATGATTTCATAGGAAATTTTATTTCTATCTAAAATTCGCATAGCGTTCGTTTTTACTTCTTTTCCCATTTTTGTGCCTCCTTGTTTTCCGTTATGTTGCATATCAGTTATGGCTTTGGATTATTGTAATCAGCGATATGTTTTTCGCAGGATTGTCCTTCGACAGAAGCGTCAGCCATGATTTAAGCGGCGTTATCACGCTTTTATTTTGCATAGCCTTCTTAAAAATGTCAAGAGGGATTATGATAAATTCCTGTTTCAGTAGATATGCATTTTTGTATTTTTGATATTGTTGAAGGAACGACGAAATGCTTGCATTATTTGAGCTATTAAGGTATATT